>DATCZY010000149.1:0-10006 GCA_036525655.1 Lysobacterales bacterium
CGTTGGCGAGTTTCTGCAGCGAGCTTTCGATATTGCGCAGGTTGCAGCCAAAACTGCCGATCAGGCGCAGTTGACGCTGAAAATGCTGGACCAGGTTGATCTCGGCCTTGATACCGGTCGTCGAACCACAGGTCACCAGGCGTCCACCGATTTTCATCGAGAACATACTGCCTTCCCAGGTATCGGCGCCGACATGTTCGAAGACCACGTCGACACCCTGCTTTTTGGTCAGCTTGCGCAGGCGGCCCTCGAAGCGGTCCGTGCGGTAATTGATGGCGTAATCTGCCCCAAGGTCGAGTGCCTGTTGTGCCTTCTCGTCATTGCCCACGGTGGTGTAAACGGTGCAACCGATGGCCTTGGCCATCTGGATCGCGGCCGTGCCGATACCGCTGCCGCCGGCGTGCACCAGGATGCTTTCACCGGGTTGCAGTTTGGCGTTGTCGAAAAGCATGTGTTCAACGGTGCCAAAGGTGATTGGCGTACAGGCGGCGGCCACCGGGTCGAGTCCCTCGGGGGCCGGCACGAACAGGCGCGCCGGGAAATTCATCATCTCCTGGGCGAAACCGTCGATATGGAAACCGAAGACGCCATTGACGTTTTCGCAGAAATTGTCACGGCCTTCCAGACAGGGTTTGCAGGTGCCGCAGGTATTGGCGCCGTATAGCGCGCCGACCTGGCCGATTTTGAGACCGGTTACGTTTTTGCCGAGTGCAATGATCTCACCGGAAGCTTCGGCGCCCACGGTGATGGGCAGTTGGCGCTTGGCAAAGGCCATGCCGCGCCAACCCCAGACGTCGATGTGGTTGAGTGCAACAGCGCAGATCCGTACCTGGATCTCGTCATCACCCGGTGGTGGCGGAGGGTCGATCTCGCATATTCGCAGGTCTCGTTCGCCGTAGTTTCTTAGTGCTCGCATAGGTCTGTCTGCCGGTGTTTAAGTGGTTGTTTTAACGCTGTATCAGCAGGCCGGCGGTCAGTCCGCCATCGATCGGAAGGATGCTTCCGGTGATATAACCCGCCAGTGGTGAAAACAGGAAGCTGGCGAGGGCGCCGACCTCCTCGGGTTGCGCGAAGCGCCGCAAGGGGATCTGGCTCTCCAGTTTCTCGCGGTAGGAGGCGTAAGGCGCCATCAACTCGGTATCGACGTATCCCGGTGCAATATAATTGGCGGTCACGCCCTTGCGGGCGGTTTCGACCGCCAGTGTACGTATGTAGCTCAACATCGCGCCCTTGCTCGCGGCATAAATGGCGTTTCCCGACACGGCCAGTTGCGAGGTCACCGAGCCGATCGTAACGATGCGGCCGGATTTTGCACGCATCAACGGTCTCGCGGCAGCACCGGCAAGACGGGTCATGGCCCAGAAGTTGAGTTGGAAAAGCGCCTCGGCCTTGTCCTGGTCGGCCAGTGCCGCGAGTGTGTCGTAAGACCCGCCGGCGTTGTAAACCAGTCCGTAAAGCGATTCGGTTTCGGCGATCTGACGGGCAAAAGCTTCTACCTTCTCGCGATCGGACAAGTCGACCTGGTAACTGTTGATTGTCTGTGTTGGGTACGCGACCCGGAGTTCTTCGACGGCTTTTGCGGCTTCATCGGCCGAGCCCCGGTAAGAAAACGAAACATCATAACCATCCGCTGCCAGCGCCTTGACGATACCGAGTCCGATGCCCTTGGCGCCGCCTGCAACGAATACGGTTTTGCCGTTTGCTATATGGGTCATTGCCGGTCTCCTAGGCAGGTTCCGCCGAGAAAATCAGGCAGACATTCTGGCCGCCAAAACCAAAGGAATTGGACATGACCGAGTTCACAGCCTGTACCCTTTTCACATTGGGTACGACATCCATCAGGATGTTGGGGTCCTGCTCATTGCAATTGATGGTCGGTGGAATAACGCCCGACTGGATAGTCAGCAGGGAGATGGCTGCCTCGATGGTGCCCGCGGCGCTCAGGGTATGTCCGATCATCGATTTGTTGGAACTGATGGGTGTGTTTTGCAGGTTGCTGCCAAGCGCCGCATTGAGCGCGAGGTATTCCATTTTATCGTTCTCGGGCGTGCTGGTGCCGTGTGCATTGATACAGTCAATTTCGGCCGGTGTCATACCGGCATCGGCCAATGACCGGTTAATCGTATCGATGATGGCGGAACCGTCTGGCGCTGAGCGGGTGCGGTGGAAGGTATCCGCGCGTTCACCGGCGCCGCGCACGACCCCGAGAATTTTAGCACCACGTGCCCTGGCGCCCTCGTAGGACTCCAGCACCAGCGTGGCTGATCCTTCCGCCATCACGAATCCGTCACGGGTTTTTGAAAATGGCTTGGAGGCGCCCTGCGGATCGTCGTTCTGGGTTGAAAGGGCTGAGAGCAGGTTGAAACGAACGACCATTTCCTCGCAAATTCCGCCGTCGGTTCCTATGCAAAGGGCCGCATCGGTATCGCCGCGTCGGATGGCTTCAACTCCGAGTTGCACGGACGTCGCACCGGAGGCGCACGCAGTTGTCAGTGAAATTGGCTGGCCCCGGGTACCGAATTCGTCCGCGAGGTGCTCGGCGATGCTGGCAAACTGGAAAAGCGAGTAATAGCTGGCAAAATCACCTGCACTGACATTCTTTAGCAGGCGCTCATAACCGATACTGCCGGCCCCGGCCTGTCCGTGATAAACGACCATGCGCTGATCCCAATTGGTCTCGGCAGGTGAATTGGCGACGAACAACGGCCCTGGAAACGACCCCTTTGAGCCGATACCCGATTGGGCAATGGCTTCGGCGGCCGATTTCTTGGCCAGTGAGATCGAATGCACCGGGGCGCAGTACGGCCCTTCTCCTTGCCATTCGATGGTGCCGGCAATTTGCGTGCGTAGCCCGTCGGTAGGAAAACGACTGATCCTGCTCACACCGGACACACCGGCGGTCAGGTTGCGCCAGTTATCCTCTTTGCCTTCGCCCACCGAGGTCACGATACCGATACCGGTGACGACAACGACCGGGCGACCCTTATGATCTCTTGCAGAATGATTCATGTTTATTGATCTCCCCGCATTGGCACACCGGGTTTTTCGACCAGCGCCAGGCTTTCACCGCGCCAGTGACCCCAGGTGCTTATCAGCACGCGTTCCGGTGCGCCGGAATATTCCTTTTCAACACCGGTGGTGTCAAATGGATCAAAAAATGCGCCCCTGGATATCGCCAGCGATGCCAAAACTACGTTGACCGGAAACTGTGCTTCGAGTGTATTGCCAAACACGCTCGACGTGCCCCTGATGACGGGGTCGATGCCGTAGCCGGACAGGCTGTTCAGGAAGTCGTATTCCTCGTTGAGCTGCGGTTGAACACCGCAACAGCCCGACAGTACCGGTAACGGCCCTGCGGGAATCTGATCCTTCATCTGCTCGAATATTCCTTCCGCCACCTTGCGCGCCTCGCCGGGTTGCCTGCCGCAGCGGTCCGCCAGCACCCGGTTGATCCGGGCATACGGTTTGACCCCGCGGGCCTCGGCGTGTTGCCTGGACTCGAGTATCAGGAATGCACCCGCGCTACCCATGATCATGCCGCCAGGAGTGTCTTTGCGCGACCATACAGGACCATGCTCTCCTTTCCAGAGCGTATGGCCGAACTCCATCAGCATCATCATGTCCGCGCGTTCGGCTATGTAGGCGCCGCCGACGAGGAAAATTTCACCTTGCCCGTGCTGTATTTGTGCAACCGCCGTTTCGACCGCGGATACGCCGGCCGCTTCCTCACCCATGAAGGTGCGTGATGAATCGGTCACACCGTGAACAATGGAGATGTTGCCGGCCATCAGGTTCGACAGCTGCGCAAGGAACAGGGTGGGGCGCAACTCGGTGTTCAGCGCGGCATTCAATATCGGACCCGGTTCATCGACGTCATTGATCTTTTCCATGATCGCCGTATCGACATCGAGATCACGTTCACCGCCGCCTGCGGCGACGATCATGTTGGTCGCGGCAAGCAATTCGGGGTTGTGCGCAATGCCGGCATCATCCAGCGCCAGGCCTGCGGCGTAGACACCCAGGTGTTGCCAGGGCCCCATTTGACGCTGGTCGCTTCTTTTCGGAATCTGCGTATCGACATTAAAGCCGGCTATCGGGTGGACCGCGTACGGAGCCTGGTTTTCAGAATCGACCGAGGGCGCCGGAACCCGGCCCGAGGCCAGTTGAGCCCAGTGGGTTTCGGGACCTTCACCCAAAGAACTTACAAGTCCGATTCCAGTGACCCAGACTTCTGTTGTTTCAATACTCATTTGTTGTCACTCGGTTGATGAATGGCTGATTTGGCTAAACCGTTCAAGCATGTTGTTTTTCAGGGTGGCATTTGGGAAAGGCATGATCCGGAACATCAGTTTACTGTCGCAGATCTTCTTGCCGTCACGCGAAATGCGGGCTTTGGTTGCGGCAAATCCGGAGCCGTCGTGTTCCAGCTCCGCCTCGACGCGAAGAACCTCGCCGGGTTCTACGAAAGTCCGCATTTTGGCGCTGGTAACATTTGCGAGAAATGGCATTTTTTCAAACTTCATGCGGGCGAGCAGCATGAAGCCCGATGCCTGCGCCATCGTTTCGATCAAAAGAACACCCGGAACCAGGGGAGAACCGGGGAAGTGTCCTTCGAAAACCGTACTTTCCATAGGCACGTCTGCACGTGCAATAATCCTGCCGTTGTCCGGATCGAGATCCTCGACAACGTCGATCATCTGGAAATATTCAAGTAGCATGGAATGGCGCTGTTTTAAGCGTCTTTGGCCGCGATGAGTTCGTCAATCCGGTCGCAGAGCTTGCTCAGAATAAAGTATTCATCGACGGACGCCTTGTTCTCATTTAGTTCCTCGGTCCATTTTTCCAGCGGAATTTTGATGCCGAAATTTTTGTCGATGGCAAAAGCGATGTCCAGAAAGTCCAGGCTGTCGATCCCGAGATCGGTGAAAGCATTCTTTTCAGGAGTGATTTCGTCCAGTGGAATATCGCTTGTTTCAGAGATTATCTCCGCTACAGCCTCAAATGTTGTCGCCATATTGGTTACCTGTTTCAGTGTTAATTAATCGGATGTCATCATAACGTGGCGTCATGTACCGTTTCAACGATACAATCACTTATAACGCTGATGTCGTTTTGGTCGTCAGATTCTTAATCTTCAAGTTTCGTATTGTATTGCTTATATGGGTTATCGGCCATACATTTACCAGTGAAATGCCGGTCAAATACCGGATTCTTATCGGAGACATCCATGACAGCTATAGATATCGGTTCCGGATTGGCGGCTTTCTTTGAACTCGATCACCGTAATTGCGACGCCCGCTGGGCGGATGTTGAAGAACTCCTGGACACTGACGACATCGAAGCAGCGCGTCCGGCATGGCAGAAATTCGATGCGGGTATGCGCCGGCACATCGCGATGGAAGAAGAGGTTCTGTTTCCCGCGTTTGAATCAGCCAGCGGTATGAGTGGTGGCGGTCCGACCGATGTCATGCGCATGGAGCACCAGCAAATGATGGGTCTTCTCGCCCAGATAGCCGATGCCATTGAATCCGGAAAATCGGAAAAAGCCATGGATGTCGGCGATACGTTGCTGATGCTGGTGCAACAGCACAACATCAAGGAAGAGGGCACGCTTTACCCGATGGCTGAAAACCTGCTGGCGGCGGACTGGCCCGAACTGGTTGTGCGTCTCGAAAAATACTGACCCGGCAGGCCAGGCGGAACGGTTATCCGGCCGCTCGCCGGGTGTGCCGATAGCCTGACAAACACCACCTGTTTTATCGCACCCGCGGTCGGTGTTGGCCTTCACTTTTAGCGTTTCATAAAAAAACCAATACGTAAGCCGCTGTTATATATGCACTTGGCAGTAAAGTCCGCGTGCAAATGATTTAAACAGGTATATACTATTCATGTATTGAGATCCATGGTTTCGATGGATCGCTGCAAAAAAGGGAAGCCGGTCGAATAAAAATCATTACACCACGGAGTGTAAATGCCTGCTGCTCTGCCACCCTCAGCGTGATTATCCCACGCATGAACTGTGGTTGCGTGCTAGCCGAGAGGAAGTTGCCGTTTGCCAAGGCAAACCGCAAAATATGGCGTGTTCAGTGGTAATCGGGATATGCGCCCGGACGTTTGGGGTATCTGAACGGCAGGGTTACCAGCGGGGTATTAAACAGGAATCAAGGATGTTGTTCTCGATAGAGAGGAGCATCCTTGTTTGCGTTTTGGGCGAGGGATTCTTCGACATTAAGATGGTCGAGAACCCTGGTCAACCTCTACCAGGGTGAACAAAAAGTCATGCTGGTGTCTTCAGACGACATCATTTTGCAAGGCAGCGACTGGGCGGAGGTGAGCTTTAATGCGACCGACTGTGGCGTTGAAGATGTTGAATCATGGACATCATCGGTTACCTGCGGCAGCGGACGTTACGAGAGATGACAGGTAACCGGGCAGTGTTGTCATTGACCCGGACCGGAGTGGCCGGTCAGGGTTCAAGACTGAAAGTAAAACGAGAGGAACAAGGCCCTGACAGGGCGGGTGTTCCGCGATTTGTTCTGCGCTGCTAAAGCGAGGAGAACAGCGATGTGGCGAAGACCGTGATATCCCCTTCCCCTAAAGCTCTCACGGCCGACGTCACATCGCTTTTTTACCTGGCGGAACGCTTCCGGCATTCAAAAAAGCAAAAAAACCGATAATAAATTTCACGGTATACCCGGGCAGAGCCTTGTCCTTTGTAAAGTCTCCTAAGCCTTCATGCCAATGTCATGGGCGTTCCGGCCTGACAGGTTCAGCCAAGGCCCCTGGCCAGGTCGGTTTTCAGGTCCTCGATATCTTCGAGGCCGACGGACACACGAATCAATCCATCGGCAATACCCGCCTTGTCGCGTTGTTCGGGTGTCAGCCGGTTGTGGGTGGTGCTGGCCGGGTGGGTGATGGTGGACTTGGTGTCGCCGAGGTTGGCGGTAATGGAAATGAGCCGGGTGGCATCGATCAACTTCCAACCCTCCTCTTTACCGCCCTTGAGTTCGAATGACAATAAGCCGCCAAAGCCCGATTGTTGGCGGCAGGCGAGCTGATGCTGCGCGTGGCTTTCAAGACCGGGATAGAACACCCGCTTGACCGTTGCCTGTTGCTCGAGCCACTGCGCCAGCGCCAGTGCATTCGCGCTGTGCGCCTTCATCCGCAGCCCCAGTGTCTCGAGACCTTTCAAAAAAACCCAGGCATTGAAAGGGCTCATGGACGGTCCGGCTGTTCTGAGGAAACCAAACACCTTCTCACCGACGATATCTCTTGGTCCCACGACCGCACCGCCCACGCAGCGCCCCTGGCCATCGAGAAACTTGGTTGCCGAATGGATCACGATATCGGCGCCCAGGCTGACGGGTTGTTGCAGGGCAGGGGTGCAGAAGCAATTATCCACCACCAGCAGAATGTTGTGCTGGTGGGCGAGTTCCGCCAACTGCGCGATGTCCGCCAGTTCCGTCAACGGATTGGATGGCGTTTCCATGAACATCAAGCGGGTTTCGGGCCGAAGCGCCGCAGCCCAATCGTCGATATCCGTCAAACTGACAAAACTGGTCTCGATACCGAGCTTGGCCAGGTAATTGGTAAACAGCATGGTCGTGGAACCGAAGATGCTGCGGGATGAAACGATATGGTCTCCGCATTTGAGCAACGCCAGGCAGGTCGACAATATGGCCGACATACCGGAAGCCGTCGCCACGCAGGACTCCGCGCCTTCCATCGCGGCCAGGCGCTGTTCAAAGACCTTGACGGTCGGGTTAGTGAAGCGCGAGTAGATATTGCCTGGCTGTTCATCGGAAAAGCGCGCTGCCGCCTCGGCCGCCGAAGCAAACACGTAACTGGAGGTGGTAAACACGGGCTCGCTATGTTCGCCCTCAGCAGTGCGTACCTGGCCGGCTCTGACCGCCAGCGTGTCAAATCTGTAGTTGTCTTCAAAATCCGCCATGAGATGAGTTTTCCAGGTCGTTGAACCGCGGGTTTAACTGTCCAATAAAATGCTGTCGCCTTACAATATGCATTAATCATTTGCATGAACGCAAGGAATACGAGCCTATGAAAATCGTCGCAGACATGAGTCTGTATCCATTGAAGGATGGACCCGTTCCCAGCATCATCGAGTTCATCAGGGAATTGCAGAATCAGGCAGGTATCGAGATCGTCACCAACCAGCTGGGCACACAGTTGTGCGGCGAGTTCGACGCGGTCACAGGCGCTATTAACCAGTGCATGCGCAAGGCCATGCAGGCACCCAATACGGTGGTGCTGGTGGTTAAATATCTGAACATCGATGTCGAACTGAAAAGGGCGCCCAGCCTGACCCCGCCATAACCTTTTTACAGCAGGTATCGGCATTGCGCAGGCGCAAATCGATGTCCGTGAGCTTAAAGCATCCGGGGATGGGGGTAACCAGGGACCTGGCGAACGAAGTCACCCAGAACCGGGACTCCGGCCGCGAGGGGGGGGATTGGCGGTTGCAAAGCCCCGGCCTGGATGATTGAACCTGGATGAATTAAAACAGCGTTGCCGGCAAAATTTTACATGCGCGGTTAAAGTGCGTCTTCTGTGAGAACTGCCAGTTTTCCAGACCGGATAAAACAGCGTCCTGCCTGGCAAAATGGTTTTGCGGCGCGCTCTGATCTTACAGAGATATTTCAATAATAGCCTGAAGGCATCGCGGTCCATGACGTTTTCATCATTATAGCCCAATGGCTACGGGTCTTTTGATTGAACCTGGTGATTGTTTTTTGAGTGGTTGGTGGCAATCAGGGTTGCGAAATGAAATTGCCTGAGCCGGTCAGGAGCCCGGGTTTCTGAATAAGCTATTTCAAGCGACAAGCCCGTGCTTGATGGCATATTGGATCAACTCGGAATTGGTCTTGATATCGAGATCTTCCATGATTTGATACTTGTGAAAAGCGACCGTTCGGGGTGTGATATTCAGATTCGCTGCAACCTGCTTCATGGTATGGCCTTCAGCCAGTAATTGCAGGACCTCGCGTTGGCGGATGGTGAGGTCACCGTGTACTTTCTGGCCGCCGGGGTTCTTGATAAAAGAACTGATGATGCCCTGGTTGATTTTAGGTGTGACATAATTTTTTGAGTTCAGCACCGCATCTACGGCCTGGAACAGTTCGGATGATGCTGAATTTTTAAGAAGATAGCCATTGGCTCCTATCCTGAAAGCCTCGGTTACCATTTCGGGATCTTCGTTGACGGTTAAAAACACCAACTTGACTTCTGGCAGAAGTTTTTTGAGCTTCTCGCCGGCATCAAAACCGTTCATGTTGGGCATGGCGATATCCATCAGCACCACATCGGGCTTCAGCTTTGAAACCATGGACAGCATTTTACGACCGTCGGTTGCGGTGCCGACGATTTCGTATTTTGATTCAAGCAGCTTACTGAACGCTTCAAGAAGAAGCGTGTGGTCGTCTGCTAGAAGGATCCTTGGGCGCATCATGATACTTCCTGTGGTTTTATAATTTTGTACAATGCCAATATGTTATGAGACACGTAATTGCCTTTGATAGAATCTGCTGCCCTGCAGAGTCTGTCAATATGTTGTCTCCGACACTATAGTCTATACATAGGTGTAGTCTATAACTATTCTGGAACCGACACAAAATAGACAGGGGGTGTTACCGTGACGGAATCGCATGATCCTCATCAAATTGCCGGCACCTATATTCTGGCGGCCGAAGATGATCAGATTGCCCGGCTGGTTTTAAAGAAAATACTGGAGCAGGCGGGTTATCGATCGCACTTCGTGGCCGATGGACGCGAGGCAATCGATGCGCTGAAACTGATGGATTATGACCTGGTTCTAATGGACTGCATCATGCCGCGCCTGGACGGGTTCGCAGCGACACGGTTGATCCGGAATGCCAAAACGGGGGACATCAATCCCGACATTCCGGTCATTGCCATGACGGGGTTGAGCGGGGAAGCCAACCGGCGCAGGTGTCTTGATGCCGGAATGGATGATCATATCGCCAAACCT
>DATCZY010000150.1:0-2893 GCA_036525655.1 Lysobacterales bacterium
GGAGCCCGTTTCTCAACAGCCGAGATCTGGATGCTTTGCGGTTCGAGTCCTGCGCGGGTGCAGAGCTGCCGCAGTTGCAATTCAGTGAATCCCAGGTTGATGTGGTTATAGGCCACAACCGCGTTCTGGTGCGCGTGTTTATGCAGTGTTGCGGCCAACAGGCGGCCGCCGGGTCGCAGTACGCGACTGGCCTCGTTGAAGACTTTTTGCGGTTCCCTGGTATAGGTCAGTGCGTGCATCAGCAAAACTGTGTCAAACGAGGTGTCCGCAACCGGCAAATCATGCATGTCACCGGCAGCAAAACTGACGTTGGAATAATTGCGCAGGCGCTCCCTGCCTGCATCCACCACCCTCTGGCTGATGTCCAGGCAATGTATGCTGCACGCCCTCGGCGCCAGCAACTCGGCGAGTACGCCGTCGCCGGAGGCCACGTCCAGTACGTCCCCCAATTCGAGTAATTGAACGATCGTGCGTGTCGTGACTTCCCAGGTGCGGCCCGGTGAGTAATGTCGTTCCATGTCGCCGGCGACGCTGTCAGCCCAATTTGAACTGCCGCCGCGTGCGTTCAGCACCTGTGGAATACGTTCCGCATCCTGTTGAATCAACGGGTCGGAGGTATTTAAACGTAACAACTCCCACAGGGCATTGAGACCGGGGTCGGCAATGGTGGCGGCCATACGGTAATAAACCGATACCCCTTCGCGGCGGTCACTGACCAGGCCCGCTTCCTTCAGTTTCGCCAGGTGTGTCGAAACCCGTGGTTGTGCCAGTTGTGTTATCGCGGCCAGTTCGGCAACGCTCAATTCTTCCCGGTCAACCAGCATCAGCAAGCGCAAACGGGTGCTGTCGGACAGTAGCCGAAAGTGCTGTGAAGCATGTAGTAAATCCATCTTGGGGGGCATATATCTTTCTATCCCGATCTAAAGATATATAGAGGTTAACCAGTCAGGTTGAGCAGGTCAACCGGTAGCAGTTAAAGGCGGTGATTTTTCAGTCCCAAGAAAGCCGAAAAGTAGGCCTTTTTACCCATATAAAGATCGTTTCAAATAGGCAAAGCCTTTATAATTCGCCTCAACTTCCGGGCGGCAAAAACGACCCCCGGTCAAACGCATACACCAACAGGGTGGAGTCAATTGATGAAAGCCAATAGTGAGAAAAATAAACAGTTATTGCTCGGCAAAATCAAGGCTGCGATTGCAGCTAGCGTGGATACGAAAGCCGCAAATCGAGCCGCAGCTTTTTGCGATTTGTTCTTCAGGCGCGTACCCATGACCGAGATGAGCCAGGCGGCGCCGGACGTGGTTGCGGCCATGGTAATCAACCAGCTTGAGTTTCTGCGGCAACGCAAAAAAGGCGAATTGTCGATACGTGCTTTCAACCCTGAAAAAGAGCGTGATGGCTGGGAATGCGAGCACACGGTCGTTGAAATGTGCAATGACGACATGCCATTCCTGGTGGATACCTCCAGCATGGCTATGCAGGAACTGAACCTGGGCGTACACCTGATTGTTCATCCGGTTTTAAATGTTGAACGTGACGCGGGTGGCAAGCTGAAGTCCATCCATCCCCGGTCGACCAAGAACTCTGTGAAAGAGTCATTTATCCATATTCATTTTGACAAGCAGACCGACCCGGCTGTGCTGGCTTCCGTGGAGACGCTGCTTCGGACGCGCATGGCCATGGTGCGCAGAACCGTTGATGACTGGCAGCCGATGAAAGAAAGTCTGAAACACGCGATTGCCGAGTTTGGAAAGAACGCGCCGGATCTGCCCGAATCGGTTCGAAAAGAATGTGTTGATTTCCTCAAGTGGGTCGATGATGACCATTTCATGTTCATAGGCGCGCGCACCTATGATGTCGTCCACAAGGGTAATATCGCCTCTTTGAAGGTGGTCGACGGCACTGGTCTCGGCCTGTTACGTGAAGATGGCAAGACGGTATTAAGCCGTCCGATTGCCAGTACCAGTAAAGATTCCCGGTTTAATCCCAATGCGCCGTTGATCGTGACCAAGGCCAACACCCGTTCGCCGATGCATCGCAGTGGTTACATGGACTATATCGGCGTGCTGCGATTCGACAAGAAGGGCAAGGTGGTTGGTGAGTTCCGCTTTATCGGCCTGTTTACCTCGCTGGCTTACCAGCAAAGGATCGCCGATACGCCTCTGATCGCCATGAAGGTTAAAACGGTGCTGGAAAACTCCGGTCTGAAAGAAAACCGTCACGCCTGGAAGTCGTTGTTACACATTCTGGAAACCCTGCCGCGGGATGAAGTATTTCAGGCCAGTAGCACCGAGTTATTGGCCATCGCAATGGGCGTGCTTGATTTGCAGGAACGTCAAACGGTGCGTCTGTTTATACGCCGTGAGCGCTTCGGGCGGTTTTTCTCGTGCCTGGTATACATCCCAAGGGATTACTGGAACACGGAAAACCGTGAAAAGATTCAACGCATTCTCAAACGGGCCTTGAAAGGGGAGAAGCTGGATTACATGATTCAGCTGTCAGATTCAGCCCTTGCCCGCTTGCACCTTATCATACGGCCCAAGGCCGGCGCCGAGCCCCAGCCCGATGTGCAGGAACTCGAGCACAAGATTATCAACGCCCTGCGTTCGTGGAACGACGAACTGACCAATATTTTGAAGCAGAATCACGGTGAAGAGACCGGATTGAAGTTGGCGCGGAAATTCGTCAAGAGTTTTCCGGCGGCCTACATGGAGGATGTTTCACCATGGGTCGCCTCGTTTGATGTCGAAAAAATTGCCCTGTTGAAAGACGAAAATGACTTGCAGCTCAGCCTTTATCGCCCGCGGGTGACAGAAGCGGAAGCGGAAGCGGGATCGGAGGAGAAAGACACCGGTATCATCCGCTTCAAGGTATTCAAAAAGAACCGCCCCAT
>DATCZY010000151.1:0-5099 GCA_036525655.1 Lysobacterales bacterium
TAAGCGTCAGCGAAGCGACCGCCCAGCCAAGCTGGATATTACTCAGCTCGAACTCCGGTCCAATGAAGCCCACCACGCCGGAAATAACAGACGCGTCGAAGCCCATTAAAAAACCGCCAAGCGCGACGGTTAGCGCAACCCTGAGTGTGTAGCGGATGCCTGCATTCATGGTATTTACCTGCGTTTGACGGATTCGCGTAAGATCAGGTTTGGCTCAAAGCTGTTTTGCACTTCAATGTCAGTTTCACCGTACATGTTTTTCAGCACACAACGCGCAGCCATTTGACCCATTTCATCGATGCGACAGTCAATTGACGAAAGTTTAGGGTGCAGAAAACGGCTGAATGAGACATTGTCAAAACCGATGATGGAAAAATCCTCGGGCACCTTCAATCCCTGTTCCCGTGCCGTTTCCATAACGCCCGCCGCCATTTCGTCGTTGGCACAAACGACCCCGGTAAAAGGGATGCCCACCTGCAATAAATATTTCATGGCTTCCTTGCCGCTGCTTTCTTCGAAAGTGCCTTCGAAGGTCAGTTGCTCGTTATAACTGAGGCCAAATTCCGCCAGTGCTTTTTTGTGACCGGCCAGGCGCTTGAAAGAATCCATCTTCCAGCGTGGTCCGGAGACATAGGCCAGTTCTGTATGGCCGAGTTCAAGCAGTGCCTTGGTTGCAATATAACCGCCATGGCCGTTATCCAGGCTAATGCACTGGTCAGCCATTTCGGGGATAAAACGATTTAGCAGAATGATTGGAATAGAGCCTTGGTTTAGCTTGATAAGATAGTCGTCTGAAACGGAATACACGTGCAAAATTAACGCATCGCAACTGCTGTTCAGGAGAAACTCTATACAGTCCCGTTCCTTGGTTTCATCACTGTGACCGGCCGTGATGATGACACGTTTTCCCGCTTCTCTTAGTACCGCCTCCACGTTGCTCAGCATGATCCCGAAAAAAGGACCATGTAATTCGGGAATAAGGATGCCCACGCTATTGGATCGTTTCGATGCAAGGGATTGCGCCATCGAATTGGGCCGGTAGTTGAGTTTCGCAACTGCTGACAGGACTTTTTCACGGGTCTTGGGCGTCACATTGCCACTGTTGTTCGTGACTCGGGAAACCGTCGCAAGCGAGACACCTGCAAGCTTTGATACTTCGTATATTGTGGTCATGCTGAAGCTCGCCGAATAAAAATGTAAGCGTTTACATACTATATCTTACTGGACCTAATTGCCAACGCAGCGTTTAAATTCGATCCGGCTTTTTAATTTGTCCATCAGAACTGTCACACCCTGATCATCGGATGACCATCCGGAATCGCCGATCTTGAGCGTGCAGACAAAGATAGCGTCACCGAACTTTGCACGCCCAGTGTTTGTTGGGGTTTAATCCCGGGTTATTCGGCAACCACCGGGTCTCCTTCCCGGATTCGACATGGCTTTAAGACGGGTTCGAAGCGGTCACGGAAAATTCAGGCATAAAAAAACCCGCTGCATGAGCGGGTTTTTTAAACACGGCCTGAGATCGATTACTTGATCTTGGCTTCCTTGTACATCACGTGTTTACGTACCACGGGATCGTATTTTTTCATTTCCATTTTTCCAGGGGTGTTCTTTTTGTTTTTATCCGTGGTGTAGAAATGACCTGTACCTTCGGAAGACACCAGGCGAATTTTATCTCTTGCTGATTTTGCCATGATCTAAACTCCTCAGAATTTTTCGCCGCGCGCACGCATATCGGTCAAAACGGCATCGATGCCCTTTTTATCAATGATACGTAAGCCCTTGCTGGAGATGCGTAAACGAACCCAACGGTTTTCACTTTCCACCCAAAAACGGTGGTGGTGAATGTTGGGCAAAAAGCGCCGCCTGGTCTTTGCATTTGAATGCGATACGTTATTTCCGGAAATGGGGCCTTTACCGGTTACCTGACAAACTCTGGACATTGGATTATTCCGTTTCTGTACTATCAAAAATGAGCCGCACTTTATACCGCAATCCGGACCCATATGCAATAAATTTGATTAAATACCCGGCAATATGACCGGTTTGATAAGCTCGGCGGCAAGCGACGCGACCTGTAACTATAACATTCCCCTTGAAGCCATGGATACCGGCGGACCGTCACCCACCACGAAATGGTCCAGTAAGCGGATTTCCAAAAGCAGTAAAGCGTCTTTCAGGCGGCGGGTAATGGCCTGGTCTGCGAGGCTTGGTTCACTGACGCCCGAAGGGTGGTTGTGTGCAACGATGACCGCGGCAGCACTGAGCCTGAGGGCTCTTTCCGCGACCACCCTGGGGTAGACACAGGCCCCGTCTATGGAACCCTGGAACAGGTTCTCCGAAGCAATGACGCGGTGACGCGTGTCCAGGAAAAGGCAGGTGAAGATCTCGCGGTTACGGTCCCTCAATACCGTTTGCAGGTATTCCATGGTCATGGCGGGACTGGTCAGCGAAACACCCCGTTGCAGTGATTGTTTCAGTTGTCGGCGAACGAGCTCATTGGCCAGCCGGATCAGGGCGGCCGCCTTGTCGTCCAGCCCCTCGCGTTCGACCGTGGACAGGCGGCTTGCGATCTGGAGACCGCGCAGACCGCCAAAATTCTCTAGAAGGTCTTCCGCCTGCCGGTTGCTTTTTGCCGTTGGCTTACCCGGATAGAGCAAACCGCCGAGCAACTCAGCATCGGTCAGAGAACCGGGTTGGAGGCGTACCTGTGAGCGTGTCCGTTTGCCGGGAGGTCTTGGAGTTTCCGATTTCATGTGGTGCTTCTTTGTATGGACTGATTTCCAATGCTGAAGCATCGCATCGCTGGCGCATATTGGAACTTGTACACACTGGTTGTAGGATGAAAGCGCAATTATTTTAGGGTTGCAGACTACAAGGCCAAGGCTTGGTATGATGGCAGCAGAATAATTAAACTTGATTGAAAAGGGATTTCGATTGGAAAAACAGCGCCTGAAAGCCGTCCAGTTAAAGATTATTGATCAAAGATTGGGTCGCGAGATTCCGTTGCCCGAGCACGCTACCGATGGTTCTGCGGGAATGGATCTGCGTGCTTGCGTGGAAGGCAACACCATTATCAAGCCCGGTGAAACACTCCTGGTACCGACCGGCTTTGCCATGCACATATCCGACCCCGGTATGGCCGCGGTGATCCTGCCACGCTCAGGGCTGGGGCATAAACACGGGTTGGTGCTGGGAAACCTCGTAGGCCTGATCGACAGTGATTACCAGGGCCAGGTCTTCGTTTCCTGCTGGAACCGTTCAGATAAACCCTTCGAAATAGAGCCCGGCATGCGTATTGCACAGCTCGTGTTTGTACCGGTGGTGATGGCCGACTTCGAGGTCGTCGATGCGTTTGAGGCAAGCGACCGGGGCGCCGGTGGCTTCGGACATACGGGCCGCCAATGAAAATTCCAGACATAAAATTAGACGGGAAGGTGGATTGGCGCAAACTGTCGACATCGTTGATGTCCCGTATTGAACGACTGAATCCAATCCCGCTAATCGGCATCGGCGCCCTGTTGCTGGTTCTGGCGGTACTGCTCTTTTTTACCGGCGGCACCAGCCATGAGGGTAACGAGGCCAGTCTCAAGCGGGCCGAACAGGTCATCGGCCAGGTCAATGATTATGTCCAGAATTTCCGCCGCGTGCTCGAAGACCAGCAGGTGCAGGAACTGGCGGCAATTGCCGCTGCTGATCCCGACAAGTTGTCGAATTTAAAACAATATGTCAGCGGCCGTATTCCGGACCTGGTTGCAATTGAGCTGTATTCAACGGACTTGGGCAGCATGCGCGGCGCTGATTTCGGCCCCTTTGGTTATGCGGTGCTCGATATGTTGCTGGTGGCATCAGAGTCCGGCATGGCCCCCGCGCAGATCCATGGCAAGGGTGCGGAATCCTACCTGGCCATGGCAGTGAGGGTCGGTGAGCAGGAATCCCCGAAAGCCTATCTGCTGATAAAGGTGAAACCCGACGCGTTGATTTCGGCATTCAAGAGTTCTTTGCCTGATACCGGCGCCTTTGCGCTTGATCAATACAATGGCCGGTTTAAGCCAATGTTTCTAAGTGAGCTCTCGAAAGCGCCCGCCCCTTCCGAGCGTCTGGTGTGGCTGCGCGTCCCTTCGGCCCTGTTCCGGGTCGGGGTTTTGCAGGGCACTCACGCCAGTTCCTCGATGGGTATGTTGCGTCCGGTGCTTTTTATCATGGGTCTGTTATTCCTTGGCCTGGGCTTGCTGATAAAGCTGCGCCCCCCTGCAAGCGAATCACCCCTGGAGTTGCAGGAAGACGCTGTTGAGGCCAAATCCCGACCACAGCGCCCCGCATCGAAAACTAAGCTGGAGACGGTTGGTCCGCATAAGGACGAACCGGCCCCCGAAAAACCGCCGCGTTCCGGGTCCCTCCCGAAAATTGGCTCCGACCCGGGAGATGGCTTCGGCGTGATCGAGTTGCCGGACCTGGGCTTTAACCTGGATAAAATCAACACGCCCCGCAAGAAGCTCATGCCCCCTGTAGAGTTGGTCGAAAGCATCTTCAGGGCCTACGACATACGCGGCATTGTTGACCAAACCCTCGATGCCGATGTCGCCTACCAGGTCGGCCAGGTCGTGGGCACGCTGACGCTCGAAGCGGATGCTGCTCCCGTGGTCGTTGCGCGCGATGGCAGGGCCTCCGGCGTGGATCTCATCCAGGGTCTGATCAACGGCATCGCATCCACCGGTTGTGACGTCGTGGATATTGGAGCGGTGCCCACCGGGGTACTGTATTTTGCCGCCTATGATGTTGGCAGCGCCACGGGTGTCATGGTAACCGGTAGCCACAATCCGCCGGAATACAATGGCATCAAGATGGTGATCGGCGGTGTTACATTGGCCGGCGACAAGATCACCGATATCTATAAACGCATTAAAAACGGCAATGTACGCGTGGGCAAGGGCAAGGTCAGCGAGCAGGACATGCTCGATCGCTACCGGGAAAGAATTGCCGGAGACATCCAGTTGAAGAGGCCTCTGAAAGTGATCGCCGACTGCGGAAACGGCATTGCCGGTGTGGTCGCGGCAAATGTTCTGCGTGATATCGGCGCCGAGGTCATCACCCTG
>DATCZY010000152.1:0-5997 GCA_036525655.1 Lysobacterales bacterium
GGTCGATGGCACGTTTCCGAACCATCATCCGGACCCCAGTGAACCTAAAAACCTGAAGGACCTGATCGAAGCGGTGCGTTTGATGGATGCGGACATCGGCGTGGCCTTCGATGGTGATGCGGACCGTCTGGGTGTGGTCACCTCCGTCGGGGAAATTATCTATTCGGACCGCCTGATGATGCTGTTTGCCAAGGACGTGCTCAGCAGGGTACCGGGTGCAACCATTATCTACGACGTTAAATGCACCGGTCACCTGCATCGCGTTATCGAGGAAGCCGGCGGCAAGGCCATGATGTATAAAACCGGTCACTCGCTGATCAAGAATAAAATGAAGGAGGTCGATGCGCCGTTTGCGGGTGAGATGAGCGGGCATTTCTTCTTCAAAGAGCGTTGGTATGGTTTCGACTGCGGTATCTATTCAGCTTGCAGGTTGCTGGAAATCCTTGCGGCCGATGAGCGTGACCCCCAGGAGTTACTCCACAGTCTTCCGAACAGCTTCAGCACGCCGGAATTAAAAGTGCAGATGCAGGAAGGTGAAAACCACGCATTTATTGAACAAATGCAGGAAAAGGCGCGTTTCGCCGACGCCAGGGTCACCACCATCGACGGCGTGCGCGCCGACTTTGCCGACGGCTGGGGACTGGTGCGTGCCTCCAATACCACGCCCATCCTGGTGTTGCGGTTTGAAGGCGATACCGAGCAATCCCTGCAGCGCATCAAGGATATCTTCAAACAGCAGATGCTGGCGATCAACCCCGATTTGAGGATGCCGTTCTAAGCATGCAGGGGGTTTTAAAAACACTGCTCGGCGCTGCGCTGTTACTGGTGGCGTGGCCATTATTTGCGCAGACAAGCGAAAATGTTCAGACGCCCGTCCTGCCGTTATCAGGCCAAATGGGGGCCAACGAGATGGCCAGGGTGGTGACCTTTAAAGGCCGTCCCGAGGAGTGCCTCGCGCCGCTTGCAGTGACCCGGATCGATGGCGAAATGAGAGCCGTGTCAGCGCAGGGGTTTTTGATCGAGCCCGGGCTACATACCATCAACGGCAGGGCCACGCTGGATGTAAGCCATTGCCCCTTGAGCGACCGTAACGCCTATATCCGCAACAGCCCTGATCTCGAAGTCGAATTTGAGGCGGGCAGCACTTACTACATCGGGTATTACCACGGCGCAGCCGACACCGCTGAGTGGAAGCTGATGGTATGGCACATTGAAGCCAGCCCCTTGATTGATACGGCTGCCCAGCTACCCGAAGATCAATAGGCTTCCTCTGTGAACACCGGGTCTACCGAACCATTCCAGCGGCCGTGGTAGAGCTCCAGCTTTCTCTCTGCCGGTGTCAATCCTGAAAAGGCCGTTGCGAACAGGGGTTCGAGGAAACCGGTTTCGTTTTCACCCGAGGAGCTCAAGCGGTTGCGGCCGGTCAGACCGGTGGACGCCATCTCCAGGACCTCGACGGCGATGGATTGCAGGCTGCGGTCGCGTATTTGTGCTTTTAAACCCAGCCTCGGTGCGTCTGACCTGAGTTTGAGGCGTTCTTCCATGCTCCAGTCACGCACCAGATCCCAGGCTGCGGCCAGTACCGCATCGTCATACAGAAGCCCCGCCCAAAGGGCTGGCAGTGCGCATAATTTGCGCCACGGCCCACCATCGGCGCCCCGCATTTCCATGTAGCGTTTCAGACGGACCTCGGGGAAGGCGGTTGTCAGGTGGTCTTCCCAGTCCTTGATCACGGGCTTTTCACCCGGCAAGGCGGGCAGGCGGCCCTTCAGAAAATCGCGGAATGACTGCCCGGACGCGTCGATGTATTCACCGTCGCGATAAACAAAATACATCGGCACATCGAGCATGTAATCAACGTAGCGTTCAAAACTCATTGACGAGTCGAATACAAAGGGCAGCATGCCGGTGCGGTCCGGGTCGGTGTCCTCCCACACGTGTGAGCGATAGCTGACGTATCCGCAGGGCTTGCCATCGACAAAAGGCGAGTTGGCGAACAATGCGGTCGCAACCGGTTGCAGGGCCAGCGCCACCTGGAATTTTCTCACCATGTCGGCCTCTGAACCGAAATCGAGATTGACCTGGACCGTGCAGGTGCGGGCCATCATGTCAACCCCGAGGTTGCCGCGTTTGGCCATGTACTCACGCATGATGCGGTAACGGCCCTTGGGCATCCACTGGGTATCCTTACGCTCCCACTTGGGCTGGAAGCCCATGCCCAAAAAAGCAATCCCGAGCGGTTCGGCGATGGTCTTTACCTGCCGCAGATGGGTGTAAACCTCGCTGCAGGTCTGGTGCACGTTATCCAGCAGGGCCCCGGACAGTTCGAACTGTCCGCCCGGCTCCAGCGTGATGGATGCGCCGGTATTGTCCAGCAGGGCGATCGGGTTGCCCTGTTCATAGACCGGCTTCCAGCCGAAGTTGTCTGCCAGGCCTTGCAGCATGGCGCGAATGCTGCTTTTACCTTCATAGGGCAAGGGGCGCAGATCATGGGTGGTGAATCCAAACTTTTCATGTTCGGTACCCAGGCGCCATTCGGATTTTGGTTTACAACCTGATTCAAGGTATTCAACCAGTTGCTGGCGGTTTTCAATAGGTGCCGGGTTGCCTGGTGGGTTCAAGTGAAGCACTCCATGTTGTCTATGACCGGACCGGGCCGGGGCTGTGTGAGCTGTTGCCGGCACGCTGTGACGGCAGTCCATTTTGTTCAGTGCAAGGAACGATGATCGTAATGTACTATATATACTTTAGTGTGGCGAGACGCCGCGATCGGCAATCAGGATTCCATCCGCTCGAATGATGAACCCAAATGGCCCGGTGCGGTGTTATCCGCCATTCATTCAAGACGCGTCAAGCCCTGGGTGAAAATGCAGAATTGGTCAATGAAGTGTGGGAAACATGACTCCGTAATCCTGTTGCGCAACTTCGTCCTGCTGTTGGTATTCGCTGTATTGCTCGGAGCCTGCGGCAGAGACGGCCAGGAACAGCCGGCCGGTCATAACCGCCATGTCCGGCCGGTCGAATTGATCCTTGACGAAAACGGCCGCCCCGACCCGTCCGTGCTGGCGCAACAGCAGGAATTGCACCGCGATAACGGCGAAGAACCCCAAACACTCGATCCGCACCTCGCAGAAGGTCTGCCCTCGGCACATATCTTGCGCGACCTGTTCGAGGGTTTGACTGCCGAGTCGCCGGAGGGCCGCATTATTCCGGGTGCAGCCATACGCTGGAACATCAGCCGCGACGGCAAGACCTATACCTTCTATCTCAGACGTGACGCGCTCTGGTCAAATGGTGACCCGGTAACGGCCGAGGACTTCGTCTACGGTTTGCAACGCAGCGCCGACCCGGCAACCGCGTCAAAGTATGCGGCGGTGCTGTTACCGATTGAAAATGCTGCAGGGGTGCTGTCCGGCGACCTGCCGGCGAGTGAACTTGCCGTCACCGCGATGGATGATTTCACCCTGCAGATCAGGATGGAAGGGCCGACGCCTTATTTCCTCGCACTGCTCAACCATTCCTCGACCTACCCTGTCCACCGCGCCAGCGTGCAGACGCATGGCTCGGCGTTTTCGCGCCCCGGCAACCTGGTTTCAAACGGCGCCTACATCCTCAGCAACTGGGTCATCCGCTCGCGTATCGAGCTGGTTAAAAACCCCAATTACTGGGACGCAAAAAACGTCATCCTGGATAAGGTTGTCTATTACCCGTTTGAAGACCAGTCGACCGCGTTGAAGCGTTTCCGCGCCGGCAAGTTGCACTGGACATCCGAGGTTCCCAACAATCAGTTCAAGTGGTTGCAAAAGCACTATCCCGATGAACTGGTGATCAGCCCGTGGCTGGGGTCTTATTTCTTTGGTTTCAACCTCGAGCGTGAGCCGTTCATCGCCAACCCGGAGCTGCGCCTTGCACTGGCGCTGGTGCTCGACAGGGATTTGCTGACGGAAAAGGTGACCCAGTTTGGTGAACTGCCCTCTTATACGCTGGTGCCCCCGGGTATCAGGGATTACTTATCACCGATGCCCGAATGGGCCGAATGGACGCAGGCTGAACGCGAGGCCGAAGCGCGGCGCCTGTACGCCGATGCCGGTTATTCAGAGACGAACCCGCTGAAGTTTGAGATCCGCTACACCGCCGGCGAAAACAACAAGAAGATGGCGCTGGCGGCGTCTTCTTTATGGAAGCAGATACTGGGTGTGCAAGCGACCTTGCTCAATGAGGAGAACAAGGTTTTTCTGCAGAACCGGGATCAAAAAATTCTGACGCAGGTGTTCCAGTCCGGCTGGATCAGCGATTACGCTGACGCCTATAGTTTTCTTAACCTGTTCCGCAGCGGTGGCGACCGCAACTATTACGGTTATTCCAATAGCCTGTACGATGCCCTTCTCGACGAAGTTGCAGCTGAACGCATCCCTTCGAGACGCAGGCTCCTGATGTATGAAACCGAGCGTCTGTTGCTGGCTGACCTGCCTTTTATCCCCCTTTATACCTACGTGACCAAGCGCATGGTCAACCCGCGTCTGAAAGGTTGGCAAAGCAATGTCATGGATCATCACTACAGCAAGGACATGTACTTCCTGAAGCCGGCAAGCGGTGAGACGGCGCCCGCAGTTGAAGTGACCGAGGTGCAGATCGAGGAAGCTGCGATAGCCGGTTCGGGTGAGGCAATTGCCGTGCCGGCGCAGGGCGAGGCTGAGGGGTTGAATCAACAGGACGCAGAAACGCTCGAACCCGCGGGTGACGCACAGGTGCCCGGGCCCGAAGCGGAGCAAGAGCAGGACCCTGAACAGAAGCAGGAGCAGGAACAGGCGCAGGATAAAGACCAGGGCGTGGACGAAGATCAAGGCCAGGATCAAGACAAAGGGCAGGAGCAGGGCGAGGTTCTGCCGCCCGCGGAGAACGAAACCGGTGTTACGGCGGAAACGGGCCCGGCCGACGGCGTGACAGATGAAGAAACCGCTTCGAAGGATTCGGGCCAGTGATTCGCGACTCCGGCATGGCAAGACATGTGCTACGGCGTTTGCTGAGTTTGATACCGACCCTGCTGATGCTCATCACGGTGGCCTTCTTTCTGATGCGGGTGGCACCCGGCGGACCATTTGATTCTGAAAAACTGCTGCCGGCCGAAATCGAGGCTAATCTGAACGCCAAGTACCACATGGATGAGCCCCTGTTACAGCAGTATTTTCGTTATTTGAGCCAGATTGCAGTACTCGATTTTGGTCCATCCATCCAGTACAAAGACTGGACCGTAAACGAGTTAATGGCCCAGGCCATGCCGGTATCGCTGACAATCGGCATGGCCGCCATGGGATTGGCATTCTTTCTCGGGACATCGCTGGGTATCACCGCGGCCTTGCGACAAAACACGCGCGCTGATTATTTACTGATGGGGGTGGGCATGCTCGGTATATCCATCCCCAATTTTGTGATCGCACCGATACTGATATTGCTGCTGGCCGTTTATGCCGGCTGGTTGCCGGCGGGCGGTTGGGACTGGAGCATCGCGAGCATGGTGCTGCCGGTGGTGACATTGTCATTACCGGTGACCGCCTACATTGCGCGTCTGACCCGCGGCAGCATGATAGAGGTCATGCACAGTAATTTCATACGCTCCGCGCGCGCCAAGGGTTTGCCCGAAAGCGTGGTAATCCGCCGGCACGCGTTGAGACCGGCCCTGCTACCGGTGATATCTTTCCTTGGCCCGGCAACCGCCGGTATGATCAGCGGTTCGGTGATCATCGAGCGGATATTTTCCATACCGGGCCTGGGCAGCTACTTCGTGCAGGGGGCGCTGAACCGTGATTATTCACTGGTGATGGGGGTCGTGATTTTCTATGGCGTACTGATCATCGTGCTCAATTTTCTCATCGACCTGATCTATGCCTGGCTCAACCCCAGGGTTCGATATGACGAAAAAAGCTGACAACCCGGTTATCGATCCATTTGCAGCGGCGATGGGTGTCAGCGACGTCAGGGGGCGCTCGCCCTGGGAGG
>DATCZY010000153.1:0-4948 GCA_036525655.1 Lysobacterales bacterium
GGCGTCATACCACGCCGGTATCCGGTGGCCCCACCATAACTGGCGGGAAATACACCAGTCCTCGATACGGTGCATCCAGTCGAAATAGGTCTTGCTCCAGTTTTCGGGAACGAAGCGTATATCGCCATTCTCAACCGCTTCGATCGCCGGTTTGGCGAGCGGTGCGATTTTTACGTACCACTGGTCGGTGAGGTAGGGCTCAACCACCGCCCCTGACCTGTCACCGTGTGGGACCATCAGCACATGGGGCTCAATTTTTTCCAACAGGCCAGCCGCCTGCAAGTCGGCGACGATCTGTTTGCGGGCCACGAAGCGGTCCAGGCCCCGGTAGGACTCGGGCGCATTGTCATTGATGCTCGCATCGTCGTTGAGTACATTGATGACCGGCAGGTTATGGCGTTTGCCCATTTCATAGTCGTTAAAATCATGCGCGGGTGTGATCTTCACGCAACCGGAGCCGAATTCGATATCCACGTAACTGTCGGCGATCACCGGGATACGGCGCCCGGTTAACGGCAGTTCGAGCTCGATTCCCAGCAGGTCGGCATAACGCGGGTCATCGGGGTTGACCGCTACCGCGGTGTCCCCCAGCATGGTCTCGGGACGGGTGGTGGCAACCACGACATAGCCATTGCCATCCAGTCTCGGGTAGCGGATATGCCAGAGAAACCCGTTTTCCTCCTCGGATATGACCTCGAGATCGGACAGGGCGGTATGCAATACCGGGTCCCAGTTCACCAGCCGCTTGCCGCGGTAGATCAGTTCTTCATGGTAGAGATCTACAAAAACCTTGGTCACTGCGCGGGACAGGTCTTCGTCCATCGTGAAGCGATCGTTTTCCCAGTCCACCGATGCACCCAGGCGGCGCATCTGCCTTGCAATCTGGCCGCCCGAGGTGTTTTTCCAGTCCCATACCGCTTCGACAAACTTCTCGCGGCCGATATCGTGACGCGAAATGCCGTTTTCTGCGAGTTGACGCTCAACCACCATTTGCGTGGCGATACCGGCATGGTCCATGCCCGGTTGCCACAACACGGAATCGCCCTGCATGCGGTGAAAGCGTGACAGCACATCCATGATGGTGTCCTGAAATGCATGACCCATATGCAGATTGCCTGTCACGTTGGGCGGGGGCAGCATGATGCAGTAAGGTTTTTCTGCATCGCCGGGTGAGAAATAGCCTTTCTCTTCCCACACTTTGTACCAACGTCCCTCGATGGCGTCCGGTTGATAACTCTTTTCCATTATTTGTTGATCTCGTGGGTCTGGGGATTGAGGCCCAGATTGCGGTAGATTCTGAATTTTACCCTTGAGGCTTCCTTTTCGCAGTCATCGTAAGGAACGATTTCCAATACCCGGCTGAACCTCTCGGGTTGCACAACGGCCTCAGGGCAAAGATTAATCACGACATCTGCCGGATTCAAGCTGGAAAGCGTGCCGATATTGACCGGCGCCTTGGCGGAATCCTGCTCTCCGGCCCGGGCATGGGGTATAAAACGACCTTCCGGGTATTGCCACATCAATTCATCCAGTTGTGCACCGGATGCTTCCGAGGCCGTGATGATGAAAATTTTCTGCTTTCTTTCGAGCGCCATCAACGCCAGCCGGCAGGCGAGTTTGGCCGCGCCCGGAGACGACTCCCCCAACAGGTAAAAGTCGACCTGGCAGGATTCAGGATGGGTGACTGTGCCGGACAAGGTTCGAAAAACTCAGTGCCTGGCCTTTCAGGCCTGGTTGATCAGGAACTGGGTTAACAGGCCCGCCGGTCTGCCGGTTGATCCTTTGTCACCGCCCCATATCCAGGTCGAACCCGCACAGTCGATATGCGCCCATCGCTGATCCTCGGTAAAGCGCGAAAGAAAGCAACCTGCGGTGATGCTGCCGGCCGCCATGCCGCCAACATTTTTCATGTCCGCGAAAGTGGATTTCAGCTGTGGCTGGTAATCATCCCAGAGCGGCAGGCGCCAACCCCGGTCCACGGCTGTCTCACCCGCCCGGATCAATTCGTCGGCAAGGTCATCGTGCTTGCTCATGATGACGGATGCATGGTGTCCGAGTGCGATCACAGCTGCGCCCGTCAGTGTTGCCACGTCGATCAGGGCAGCGGGTTTGAAGCGTTGGCTATAGGTCAGTGCATCACATAATACGAGGCGGCCTTCCGCGTCGGTATTCAAAACCTCAATGGTTTTTCCCGACATCGAAGTGAGTACGTCGCCGGGCCGGTAAGCATCACCGCCGGGCATATTCTCGGCGGCGGCTACAACACAGATCACGTTGATGGGCAGTTGCAGGTCCGCGCAGGCTTCAAATGCGCCGATCACGCTGGCCGCGCCACCCATATCGAATTTCATTTGTTCCATATTGGGGCCGGGTTTAAGTGAGAGTCCACCGCTATCGAAAGTGATGCCCTTGCCAACAAGAACGAAGGGCCGGCTCTTTTCGTCGGCGCCATGGTATTTGAGTACGATCAGTTTCGACCGGTTTTGGCTACCGCGGCCAACCGCCAGCAAGGCCGACATCTTGAGTTCGGCCATTTGATCCTCGCCGAGGACTTCCAGGCTGACATTTTTGTAGCTATCTGAGATCTCCTTCGCGGTATCCGCAAGAAAAGAGGGATTACAGATGTTGGGCGGCAGGTTGCCGAGTTCCGTCGAGCGCAAATAGCCCTTGGCAATACCCCGGGCCTCAACCAGCGCCGCCTGCATATCCACGTCAGCGTTGAATGAAGCGCTGGCCAAAGGCTGGTTTTCATCATCTTTGGGTTTCTTGGTGGTGGTGTAGCGGTAGTTGGCTCTTTCGAGGTTGATGGCTGCCAGGCGAAGACGCCAGTAGTTAGTTGTTTTGTCCACCTCGATTTCGTGCAAACAGATATGCGCCGCGGTGGTTGTGTGATCCCTCAGGAATGTGCCCGCGCTCGAACAAACACTGTCGTAACGCACGCTGGTGAATTTTTCAACCTCGCCACAACCCACAACCAGGATGCGTTTCGCTTTTACCCCTTCGAGCCCGTGCAGCAGTGTGGTTTCTTTCCAATCTGTGTTGATGTCACCGCTTTTGATCAGTTGCTGCAACTTACCGGCGCAGGCCCGATCTACCAGTTGGGCCGATCCGCTCAAGGGCGCATCTTCAAATGCACCAATCACCAGGCATGCGGTTTCAAGGTCTGTTGCCAGAGTTGGGTCTAGTGTAAATTTCATTTTTTTTGGGTCCTTTGATGGGCTCCCGGTTCGGAAATTAGCCGACGAGTCCCGTAACACTGCTAGAATGCGGACGAATCAAGCATTCTACAAGATTTACACGCGAAGATACTAATTGCGAAGAAACCGATATTGAGCATACTGCAGAAATATATATTGCGTGAATGGTTCTGGACTGCGCTGGCCGTAAGCATTGTGCTTGTCATCGTTTTGCTGGGCGCCTACCTGAGCGATATACTCAAGGATATTGCCGGTGGCCGGATACCGGCAGGCCTTCTGGGTATACAGTTGCTGTTGCACCTGCCGGAAACGTTCAGCAACATCCTGCCATTGGCGGGTTTTGTCGCGGTCATGTGGGGTCTGGGTCGCTTTTACCGCGACCAGGAAATGGCCGTCATGCGCTCGAGCGGTTTCAGTTGGAAAAACCTGTTAAAACCCCTGTTTAGCCTGGTGGTTCCAATGGCGGCTGCGTTGCTGGCATTGGGTTTGCTGGTCGCGCCAAGCACTTCGAGGATGGCCGAGGAGCAATTGGAAGCAGCGTTTCGCTCGGCCGCCATATGGGGGTTGCAGGCCGGCAAGTTCCACGTGCTCCAGCAGGGTGACCTGGTTTTATATGCCGAAGCCATAGGTGAGGACGGCAGTACCCTTAAAAATATTTTCATCAAACAGCGCCGCGAGGACAGGGAGCAGGTCTGGGTGGCCCAGAAAGGCCGCTACTGGATGGATACCGACACCGGTGATCGTTACCTGGTGCTCGAGGATGGCAAGGTAACGGATGTTGCCCCGGGAAAGCTCGATGTTCGTGTTTTAAGCTTCGCGCGCAACGATTTGCGTTTACCGGAGCCTGAATTCCGCAAACGCAAGAACGTCAAGATCAATTCGGTCCCCACTTCAGAGTTACTCGACAACCCTAATATGGAATCCATTGCTGAACTGCAGTGGCGTTTGTCCCCCGCCATAACCGTCATCGTGCTGGGTTTGCTGGCCATTCCGCTGGCCCATTCGGAGCCACGCGAAGGCAGGGGTGTCAGGGTTGTACTCGGTATCCTGGTCTATATTCTTTATGGCAATTTGCTTTATCTATGTAGGGCCTGGGTGATCGAAGGCGTTCTTCCAACGTATATCGGCATGTGGTGGGTCCACTTGCTATTTCTCATCATCAGTTTTGCATGGGTACGCCAACAGGGCCGGTTTCCCGTTAAGGCGAGTTCGACTTGATCAGGACGGTAGACAAGTATATCGGCAAAACCGCAATTCTCGGCATTCTGCTCGTGTGGGTCAGTCTCACGGCGCTGATGATGATGTTTAGCGTGCTGGGTGAATTACGCGACACCACGGCCAGTTACGGGGTAGTTGATGTTTTCTGGTTCGTGTTTCAAACCGGCCCGAGAATGGCATACCAGATTTTCCCCGTGTCGGCCTTGATGGGTTCCCTGTTGGGTGTTGGCAGTCTCGCGAGCGCCAACGAGCTGGTGGCTTTCAGGGTTTCCGGTGTATCGAGGCTCAGGCTCGCGGCGGCCGCAATAGCAGGCACCCTGATGATGACGATACCGGTCATGGCCATCGGCGAGTTTGTTGCACCCGATGCCGAACAGCAGGCCCGTGCCTATCGATTGAGTCAACTCGTCGGCCAGGTGATCATCGGCGGGTCATCCGGTATGTGGATCAGGGATGGAAACGATATCGTCAATATTCGACGTCCCGTGTTGACCGCGGACCGCGGACAGCAATCGATTAATTTTCAGGAAGTG
>DATCZY010000154.1:0-3313 GCA_036525655.1 Lysobacterales bacterium
GCGATATCCAGGTCCAGGCTTCTGACTGAAGCACCTGGGGATCGCCGGGTAAAAAGGGTTTGATACGTTCCAGCAGCACCCATGATTTCTCCTGCTGCCCCAAATGGTTATAAGCGTTGATAAGGTTACCGTAGCCAGGGGGATACAAGGGGTCGCGTTCGACCATGTCTTCAAGAATGGCCAGCGCCTTGGCGGGTGCGCCCGTTTCACTGTAAATAACCTGCAACCAGTTACTGGCGTCGATCAGGTTGGGGTTAATGTAAAGGGCCTTTTCCAGTGCCTCGATCCCTTCAAGGTGTCCGGCAGGCCGATTGGCGTGATACAGACCAACACCGGCCCAGGCTTCGGCCAGGTTTGGGTCCAAAGCGATGGCTTTTTCCAAATAAAGCATGCTCTGAATGCTGGCCTCATCCAACGGGGTATCGCCATAATTGCGGTCGGACAGGAGCAGGGCCGCAATGCCGCGCTGAGCGTAGGCGGGCGCGTAGTTGGGGTCTTTGGCAATGGCCTTGTCAAGCAGCTCCACGGCCGATTCAATGGATAAGCGCTTGCGTTCGTAGATGCGTTGGCGGGCCAACAGGTAGAGGTCGTATACCTCTGAGTCGGTTCTCGCTGATGCGGCTACTACGGTCTCCGGTTCAAACCCGATCAAAGCCTTTTTCATTTGTTCCAGGATGGCGGCTGCGATTTCGTCCTGGATGGCAAATATGTCATTCAGTTCGCGATCGTAGGTACCTGACCACAGGTGGAAACCGTCATTGACCTGTATCAGCTGCGCCGTGATGCGCACCGTGGTGCCAGACTTGCGTACCGAACCCTCGAGGATATGTTCCACACCCAGGGCCTCACCGATCTGGCGCAGGTCCTGGTTTTGGCCCTTGAAGGCGAATGAGGAGGTGCGGCCAGCGACTTTTAGTTCTTTGACCATGGCCAGGGAATTGAGAATTTCTTCGGAGATGCCATCGGAGAAGTAGTCCTGCTCCGCATCGGAACTCATGTTGACGAAAGGGAGCACCGCGATGGATTTGGCAGTGGTTTCAGGCGAAGTCAGATCATTTTTTTCAACGGTACCACCGTCAATTTCAAGACCGGCGGTAGGAGAAAGGGGCTCTGACTGCTCCTTACGCGACTCCCAAATAAAATAACCCAAAGCCACAACCAGTATCGCGATGATGGTCCTGTCCAGTAAACGTCCGGTCTTGTGCGTAATGGACTGGCTGCGTTCAACGTCCTTTTCTCTTTTTAAGCCTTCGGGTGTCAACTCAAAGGCCCAGGCAAAGAACAGGGCAAACGGCAAGCCGGTTGCCAGCAGCACCAGCACGGTCTTGATCGCCCAGTCCGGTGTACCGAAGCTCTCGAACACCAACTGCAAAACCTGTGCAACCAGCCATGCAACCACCACGTAGGCGATGCCTACCTTGAATACGTTACGGCGCTTGAGTTCTTTGAATAATGACAAGGTCTGGTTTCTTTATATCCGTTATTGCTATTAAGCATAGTTGCTTAGCCAACAAATGCCAAAGAGAATCATTTAATCTCATGGTTTGGCGCTAACGAATTCTTCAACCTCCACTTGCATTGATTCGGTAATTGCACAAAAAAATATCAATTTGGATCAATGGAATGGTTATGGCGTTCGTTGACCTGCCAAAAAGGGGGTAAAAAATGGGGGCCAGCCTTCAGTCATTGAGACCTTACCGGTCTCAACCCTTCTATACAGCCCTTTTTTAACCGGTTCACCTTCCAACCGAATAAGCCATCCGCACCCCGGTGATGATATCCTGAGCGTTTTCAGGAAAGGCTTGGTTATGCTCAGTCTCAGGTCAATCAGCAAGTCATTTCACGATGGCGAGAGCGAACTGCAGGTGCTCAGGGGTATCGATTTACACCTCGGGCCGGGCGAGAGCGTCGCCCTGCTCGGCGCCAGTGGCAACGGCAAGAGCACCCTTTTGCAGATCGCGGCCGGGCTGGAAAGCCCCGACTCGGGTGAGGTGCTGATCATGGGCCGTTCGTTGGCTTTGCAGAGTGAACGCGAAATCGCCATGCTCAGACGGCGTCATCTCGGCTTTGTTTTTCAGCAATTCAACCTGCTGCCGGGCCTGAATGTCAGCGACAACCTGTTGTTCCAGCGGCGGCTGAACCGCCTGCCCCCGGATGATCCCTGGATAGAGGAAATCTCCTCGGTGCTCGGCCTGGGGCCATTGCTGGGCAGACCGGTGGAGGTGCTATCGAGTGGGCAGCAACAGCGCGTTGCCATCGCGCGCGCACTGGCGCACCGCCCGCGGGTTTTGTTTGCCGACGAACCGACCGGCAACCTGCACGATACGCTCAGCCGCCAGGTCATGGAACTGATGGTCAAGCTGGTGGCCGAATCGGCTTGCAGCCTTTTACTGGTCACCCACAACCGCGAAATGGCGTCTTACGCGGGCCGGCAGCTGATGCTCGAAGAGGGCCACCTGCATGAGCTGGCCTGAGCTTGATCACGGCTGAACCGGCGTGAACCTCAACGGCATCCTTTTAAGCCACTATCGCCGGCACCCCGTGCAGGCATTGTTTTTGCTCACGGGCATCATCGTCGCCAACGTGTTGTTGGCGGGCACACTGCTGATCAATGCCCAGGCGCGCTCGAGTTACGCACAGGGTGAACAGTATTTAAGCGTCTCGCCCGTCGGGCAGATACGTCAGAAAGACGGCACCCGCAACATTGACGAGCGTGATTATGTCAGCTTGCGCCGCCAGGGCTTTGACATGCTGGCGCCGTTGTTGCGGCAGATGGTACGCAGCGAAAATGGTGAGGCGCTGGAACTGCTGGGGATCGATGTCTTTGCCATGCCCCGCTCTGCCCGCAGCTTTGATTTCGGCGCTGGCGCCGAGTCGGCCGATGGCAGCTTGATGGGGTTTGCTTTTCCGCCTTACCAGTTGTGGGTCGCCCCAGCCAGGTTTGAACAACTTGCTGCCGATGACAACGGCCGGATCAGGCTCGCATCCGGTGAATTGCTGCCGCCGCTGGTGCCGGTGACCAACCAGCAACTCGGTCACCGCCTGTTGATCGACATCGAGGCACTGCAGGCGCTCAGCGGTAACGAAACCGGACTGACAGCGATACTGGTTTTTCCGGCATCTGCCGAACGCATGGCAGAATTGCAGCGCGCCCTGCCGGGCTACCTTGAATATGCCGCCAATAGCGAAGCCCCCGATCCCGCGGAACTGACGCAGAGCTTTCATCTGAATCTTGCGGCGATGGGTCTGCTGGCCTTTGTTGTCGGCATCTTTTTGATCTACAACGCGCTGGCGTTCAGTTACACCGACCGCC
>DATCZY010000155.1:0-6952 GCA_036525655.1 Lysobacterales bacterium
CCTGTTGGCCGTGTCTCGGGAAAGCCCGGCGTACCCCGGGGGCCAATGATCTCTGCCCGGACCGGTACCGGGGCCTACATTGACGGCCCGCTGTCCCTGGCGTGGTTGTGTTCATAACTGACCTGGCACCGGTAACAGCGCTTGGCGGTTGGATAAGCCCGTAAACGACCTTCATCAATGGATGCCTGGCAGTCGGTGCAGAGGCCATATTCACCCGCCGCGATACGTAAAAGTGCCGCGTCGATATCCCTGATCTCCCTGACTTCCCTGTCAATCTCCGCCAATTGCAGGTCGACCAGCAGGTCGGCTACCGATGCTTCACCGATGTCGTGGACCTGGCCGGCAAGCTCGATGTAGGGCTGCTCGTCGGTTTCAAGCAGCTCGAGGCGTATTTCTTCACGCAACTGGTAGTAACGGTTTTCCAGTATCTTTTTGAATTCACGAATCTGATTTTCAGTCAACATCACGGGCTCCCCGCCAATGGCGATCTGTCGTGTGCTCAGAATAAGACGAGTTGGCAGTCGACAGAATGATTTGAGTCAACAAAACGTGTTCCAGGAAACATTCATCGCGGAACCCGGTAAAGGCCTGTCCTGTGTGTGCAGGAACCAGCGCCTGATCAGTAAATTCTTTGTAAACCAGCGGTTTTTCAGCAGCCAGCCCGCCAACAACTGTTTAAGCCGCGGTGACACATTCGCAGCCGCGTCCGGGCGGGGTTCGCGTTTGCCAAAGCGTTTCTGCAGCGCCTCGGCATAGGCGCCCAGGCGTTGCGCGGAATAATCCCCCTGGCAATGCAGGATCACCGGCGCCGCCAACAGGGCTGATTCCACCGCCGGACGGATGCCCTCACCGCTTTGCGCATAAGCGAGTCCGGCGGCGTCGCCTATCAGCATGACCCGGTCGGAAACCATTGTGCGGCCCGCGTGTGGATACAGCAGGTAAGCGTGGCCCTTGAGTTTTCCGGGCAGGTCATGCGGGATGCGGCCGATGCCGGCGAGGTACTCACAAAAACGCTCAGCGTGACCGGAAAGCCTGTGTTTGTCCTCGCGGCCCAGGCCGATGTTCAGGTAATCGCCTTTGCGGAACACCCAGCCGTAACCCTTCAGGTCGGCGGTGAAATATAACTCGGGGTACTCGCCGGACACCTGGCAATCGGCCTTTTGCTGCGGGTTCATCTCAAATTCTATTTCCTGCGCGGCCACCGCGGTTTCGCTCACACCCTTTGAGCCGATAAAACGCGCCACGGGACAGAAGTGGCCACCGGCGCCAACCACCAGGCGGGCCTTCACCGCTCCGTTTACAAGCCAGCCATCGTCGGTGGCCTGCATGGTTCTGAAAGCCTCTCCCAGGCGCAGCTCGGCGCCGCAGCGTTGCAACAGGTAATGGTCGAATTCAATACGGCGGATACCGTAGCTGGCGGGTTCACCGGGAAAATCAGACTGTACCGGGCGCTGGCCCATGCGGCCCGTGCGAAAACCATGGATGGGTTGCAGAACGCGGCCGCGGGCGTAATCTTCAGGGTCGATTCCCAGTTCCTGGAAAACTGCGGGTGTCACCCAACCTGCGCAGACCTTGTCACGTGGGAACTCGGCCTTGTCCATGATGACAACGGCCTTGCCCGCCTGCCTGAGGGCCCGCGCCAGCGTTGAGCCCGCGGGTCCGCCACCGATGACAAGTACTTCGGTGTCAAACATCTGGGTACGCCCGTTCAACATCGTTGCTCGCGTACTGATGGCTTCGCGACCAGGGGATGGCATTGTCCTCTTCACGTGCGAAGAGCACCTGGAAAAGCTGCAACTGACCCGTGGTAAAGGCCGCCCTTGACCCCGCCAGGTACAGGCGCCAGGCGCGTGAGAAGCGCTCGTCCATCATGTCTTCCACCCGTTCCACATTTTGTTCATAACGCTCGAGCCAGGCGGCCAGCGTCCGGGCGTAATGAAGTCTCAGGTTTTCCACGTCCAGCACCGAAAACCGGTTGGTTTCGAAGATGTCCATCATCTCGTGGAGGGTCGGGGGATAAGCGCCCGGAAAGATGCGCCGTTCAATCCATGCATTGATGGGCCGGGGGCGGTTACGGCCAATGCTGTGAATCAGCCCGCGCCCGCCGGGCCTCAGGCAATCGTTCATGACCTGTCCGAGCAGCGGGTAATCCTTTGGACCGACGTGTTCGAGCATGCCGACGGACACAAAAACATCATACTCACCGCGAATGTTGCGGTAGTCGTCAAGCATATACTCGACGCGGTCGGCGAGACCTTCGGCATCTGCCTTTTCCCGCGCATAGTTCACCTGCTCGCGGGAAATGTTGTAGGCCTTGACCGTCACGCCATGATTTTTGGCCATGTACAGCGCAAACCCGCCCCAGCCGCAACCGGCTTCAACGACCCGGTCACCGGGCTTCAATTGCAGTTTGCGGCAGACATGCGACATCTTGGCGATTTGCGCCTCCTCGAGAGTCATGGCCGGATCAGGATAGTAGGCACAGGTGTATTGCATGGCCTCATTGTCCAGCCATAGCCGGTAGAAGTCGTTGCCGATGTCGTAGTGGTGATGAATGTTGTCGGCCGCCCTGCGGAAAGTGTTCCTTATGTGCCGGTGTCCCAGCGAACTGTTCAAGCGGTCAAGCCAACCCCGCTCGGTGTCCTGCATGCCGCGGTAAACCGTCTCCAGGAGTGCGACGAGATCGCCGTCAACTTCCACGCGGCCTTCACTATAAAGATCTCCCCAATATAACTCGGGGCGCAACAGCGTCAGGTACAGGGATGCACGATCATTGAAGTGCAAGGTCGCCAAGGGTTTATCGATGCGCGGCGAAATCGCGCGCCCGTCCCAGAGGACGATACGAATCGCAGGTTTGCCGATGAACTGCAACAGTTGTTTCGCGGCCTGGCGGTCGAGCGCATTGACCTTGCCGATAGCGGCAGGTGAAGTCCCTGCTGCAGCTCCGGCGGGATGTTGCCTTGAGTGGTTAGGACTTGTAAAAGTACCCATGCCTCGATGTTGAGGGGCACTGAAGTTTTGTCGTGGTTCTTTCATGATTCGACTCCGTATACCTCGGGGGGGGTAGCAAAGTTTTCGCCATGACTGAATACGAAATTTTCACCATCAATTATAGATCAATGCCCCCGGCCCTTCCAATGGATTCGGTGTGGTAAACGTCTGGTTTACAAGGATATAGAGTACGGAAAAGACAGTGAGTTCAGCTCGCTATGGACCCATCAGGTGTCCATTACCAGCACGCCGGCGCCCTTGATCGCGTCCTGCTTCAGGGCCAGCAATGCGTCGTTGGCAGCGGCCAGCGGAAACACCTCGGTATGCGTGTGAATATTGGCGGCTACCGCTTCTTCAATAAACTCCCGCCCGTCCGATCGGGTGTTGTTGGCGACCGACCGGATAACCCGCTCCCAATAAATATCCTGGTATTCAAACCCGGGAATCGGACTCATATGGATACCGCCGAGCACCAGGTTGCCGCCGCGCTCGAGCGCCCCGAGTGCGACCGGTACGATCTCGCCGGCCGGGGCAAAAACGATGGATGCGTCGAGCTTCACCGGCGGTGACTCGAAAGTGCCGCCGACCCAGGTTGCCCCCAACTCTTCAGCCAGTTTTTGATGGCGTTGATGATCACGTGTGCAGACATATACATCCGCGCCGCGATGACGCGCGATCTGAATCGCGATATGGCCGGCGGCGCCAAAGCCGTACAAACCCAGTTTTGCACCGGCCCAGTTGTCTATTTCGCATTGGCGCAGGCAGCGATAGCCGATAATCCCTGCACACAGTAGCGGAGCAAGCTCGGTATCGGTCAATTGGGCCGGAAGAGGGTAGACAAAATCAGCGGGAGCAGATACGAATTCGGCAAATCCACCATTACGTGTCCAGCCGGTGAATTCCGGGTGCTCACACAGGTTCTCGCGCCCACCAAGGCAGAAGCGGCAGATGCCACAGGTCGAGTTCAACCAAGGCACGCCGACACGTTGGCCGGTTTTGAGTTCAGAGTTTTGTGGCGCGGATTCGACCGTACCGACAACCTGGTGTCCCGGGATGACGGGCAGTCGATACCTGGCTGCATCCAGTTCGCCCTCTACAACGTGCAGATCGGTACGGCAAATGCCGCAGGCGCGCACCCTGATCAACACCTCGCCGGAGCCAGCGACCGGTGTGTCCACCTCGGTCAATACCAGTGGCTTTTGCGTAATGGGTTTGCATTCATGCAGTACCTGCGCATACATGGCGATTGAACTCATCTGCGGCCAACTACTTTAAGGATGATAATACCAATCTCCGGAGGGGGAAAGGGATCACGGTAACAGGTTGAATCAGATATTTTTTCTGTCAATTTCATTGAAAAAAGTGGCGAGCGGGACTATTGTTTTTTCTAAGCAACCGGATGTTTTGCGAACAGACAGTCTTATTGCTTGAATCCGCTTGCTCAATTGCCTTTTAATCATTGAATGCGGAGGATTTGAAATGGCTGGTAAGACAAGCAAAAAATCGGCAAAAGCACAGGTTAAAGAAACGCTCGACAAAATTGGTTCGGCTGCGCATAAAGATATCGCTTCGCTGAAAGCCAACCACAAAAAAGAAATTACTGCTCTGAAGAAGGCTTTGGAGACCGCGAAGAAGAAAGCCGAAGCCGAAGTTAAAAAGCTAAAGAAAATGTTAGGGGCTCACACCAAGAAGGCGGCGCCCAAGAAGGCTGCACCCAAGAAGGCTGCACCCAAGAAGGCTGCGCCCAAGAAGGCTGCGCCCAAGAAGGCTGCGCCCAAGAAGGCTGCGCCTAAGAAAGCAGCGCCCAAGAAGGCTGCAACGAAATAATCTTCAGGACATTTTAGGGGCCGGATTTCCCCAAGGGGATATCATGGCCCCTTTTATCTTCATAACACGCCATTTCTGCGGACGGTCATTGTCAAATTACAATCATTCCGGTGACCGCTGTGGGCTTACTGAAGTGCCTGGCTACTTTGCCAGCACCGCAGCGCGGCACTCGCATTCACGCGCGATAGCGGCACCGCTTCTGCGCCGGTTGTCGCGGACGGGTCCGGTAATTGCTCAATAGCAGCATCAAGCTCAGTCAGCGTGCTCTGAGCGAGACCCAGATAGATTCGGTTCTGCTCACTGAGGAAGCGTACATTGGCCGCATATCCCGGTGATTGGACGTACTCAAGCGACATTTGCGACCTGCCGCGCGGATCATAATTCTGACGTCCATCCCAACTCACCTGGTCGGACCGCTCGTCATAGATTTCCCCGTTATAAACGAGCCTCGGATACGTGCGTTCGTAAATATCCATGACGGCATACCGCAGGTTCGTGTTACGCACGTCTTCAATTGAGCCGGTCGACAAGGCTGACAGGTAAACGCCCTTGGTTGGAAAGAACGTACGATTGCTGGACATCGCGAGCGAGTAACATGCTTCGACTTTTGTGAGCAACTCAGCATCCTTGCCAGTCAGCAAAAGATCGGCTATCTCGTCAAACGCGGCGCCCCTTGCCTTTTGCAGTTTGAGCACCTGCCAAAGCTGTTCGCGGTTGCTGAGGAATTCGGTTGCAAGGTCATTTAAAAAACGTTGTTCCCAGGCGAGCGATTTGCGGTGTTCATTCCAATTATTGACCTGCAGGCCGACAAGAATGCCAACCACGACGATCAATACCTCAATCAGAACGGTAAACCAATCCTGCTCGCGGATCGACTGCGTGAGTCTTTGTAAGATCATCGATGTGTTTCCTTCAAGGAAAAGTGCCCTATGTGGGATTTGGCGGCAACCAGCCTACTTCTCCCAGCCCGGTCGACGTCGAACGACAGGCTGCGCTGAGTCAATTGCTGCCTCTCACTGTCATGACCGCGCAATTGGAACGAAGACCAATACGTTATAAAGGACGTTCCAGCCAAACACCACCAATACCAGGAATGCATGATATTTTGGGCTCTTCACAAATACCGCGGCCAGAAAAAACAGGATCATCGGTATCGTGAAAAGGAAGTATTCCGGAGGAATCTGCCTCAGCCCGAAGGATGCTTTTACTGCAACTTCGACGATATCCAGGGTCAGCCACAAAAACTGAAGGGCAAAAAACCACCTGAATTGCTTGTAGTAGAAAACGCGGTAGTCGGTGACGGATCCATGAACCGGAAAAAGAAGCCCGGCGATTGCGGTCAATAACAATGAATAAATGAACAACAGGTAGAAGACCGACATGCTCCATGAATCAAGTCTCTCCCAGTAATGGAATGCCCACCACCACTGGGTAATATAGGTAATGACGTTGAGCACCCATAGCAGGTGAACCCAGTAGAGGCGTGTGGATTCCCGGTTCTGGATCATCGAAACCATACCGACGACCAGGTGGGTTATCGCAAGGCCCAGGAGAACCGAGATGAGTACGCTGATGTATTCGAAACTGCCCATGTGCCTGTATGAACCGGTGAAGTCGCTTCACATTACTGGTTTTTTCAGAAAAATGATATTTTTGCGACCATACCGCGCGTCAAAAGGGAAACGGAGGTTCAACCCGCTTCATTACTAATGCTAACGGCTGTGACGCGGAACTTACCAACCACTGATCGCGTGTAACCGCCATCGGCAACACATAGAAGTTTATCCGGGCGCGATTCGCCCAGTTGGCTCTCAGGGCAGCGTTACCTCGAACTCAATGGCGTCCAGTTGTGTTGGCGCATGGCCAATGGACTCCAGGAACGGCAGCCAGCGTGGGTCGGCTTGGATGTTCGCGAACGCCGGTTCAGCGACGATCTCGCTCAGGCCCAGGTCGCCATACTGCACCGCCTTATCCAGCCACTCGAAGGCCCGCCCGGCCTCGTTGCGGTATGCCAGCACAAAGGCAATGTTGTAGGCCCACCGCTGTTCGTGTTTATGGATCAGTTCCTCCAGCGCCGCGTCGGAGGCTTCGGTTTCACCCAGCGCATGGTGCGCCATGGCCAGGCCCATCAGGC
>DATCZY010000156.1:0-3307 GCA_036525655.1 Lysobacterales bacterium
ACGCACGTGCCGGGCCAACGCTTCACCCGGCTCGGTATTGAGTTGAAACACGGAGGACAGGGGGCCTTCGTCCAATGGGAAGTGCTCAATGACATGCAGCAAAATAAGCTCGCTGTTATCCCGTTCTGCCATGCGTGCAGCCCGTTTGGCCGCAGCCAGGTTGATATCGCTAAAGTCCGTGGCAACCAGAATTCGCTTGTAAATGCTCATATCCGTCCCTCCTGTAACCTTGCTTGTTTCTCAACTACTATTCAGACAGCTGTGGTCAACTGCTGTTCAGTTAAACGTTCCATCCTGTTTGTCGATCAGTTTTATGAATTCACCGATGGTTTTGTGTGATTCCAACGGATGCCTCAATTGCTGATTTAGATCCAGTTCATAGTGGTTCCGGCGCCCTTCTTTCCTGATGCGTACGACACCACTGTTGATCAATTTCGCCAATATACGTTGCACCGCGCGTTCCGTAATTCCTACCTGAACCGCTATTTCGCGCATTGTTGGTTGTGGTCGATGCGAGAGACAGACGAGCACATGTGCGTTATTACTGAAGAAAGTCCAGTTCTCGGCTTCTTTATTGGCGGTATCCATGGCTGTTTTCTTCATCTGTTATGCGACAACGTTAACGTGACAAATATGTCGTATATAGTGCTATAATACGGTTCCGAAAGGTTTCAAGTCAACCGGAGGATACGTTCATGCAGCAAATTGGACAGATGCTTTTTCTATTCGGAATCCTTGTCGCATTTGGCACTGGAATCGGTCTTGAACATCCATGGCTGCCAGTAGGTTTGGCGGTGTTTGGTATGTTCGTCGGACTGGTGAATATCGCAAATGACGATCTCAATAAGTTTCTCATCACGGGTATAGCCCTGGAAGTAAGTGCTTCGGCTTTCAAGCAGTTTTCCTTCATTGGTGCGGCCATGTCCGATGTCATGATTTTCGTTGGCGGCGCCCTGTTGGTGGTGGCAATGCGGTCCCTTTTCAGTTCTGCCTTGTCAAACTTGTGGAAAACGCATGAAATAAGGGGTGAATAGGGAGGAGGCATGACAATCTCCCGTGGCCGGGGTCCGTCTCGTCCTGCTTTGACCCTGTTGCTGTTGCCAGGTTTTTGCGCAACGGAAATCGCTCTGGCCGCAACAACCGCAGGTGAAGTGACTGACCTCACCGGGACCTGGCTGGGCATGCTTGCCATGGCGATCTTCTTCGCAGCCTATGTGCTGATCATCAGCGAGGAAGCCATCCACCTGCGCAAGTCAAAGCCCATCATGGTTGCAGCCGGGCTTATCTGGTTATTGGTGGCGATAGCATTTATTCAGCAGGGCGATCCACTCGGCGCAGGTGTCGCTTTCAAGCACGATCTCCTGGAGTTTGCTGAGTTGTTCCTGTTTCTGCTGGCGGCGATGACCTATATCAACACCATGGAAGAGCGCGGTGTCTTTGATATCCTGCGCGACTGGCTGGTGGTAAAGGGCTTTTCTTTCCGTGAAATTTTCTGGCTCACGGGCCTGTGTGCATTCTTCCTGTCGCCGATTGCCGACAACCTCACCACCGCCCTGTTGATGGTCACGGTGATCACCTCGGTGGGTGGTGGCAACAACAAGTTCATCGCCATTGCGTGCATTAACATCGTGGTTGCAGCCAACGCCGGGGGGGTATTCAGCCCTTTCGGCGATATCACAACACTGATGGTCTGGCAGAAAAATATCATTGATTTTACAGGTTTTTTCGCCTTGTTTGTCCCGGCGGTCGTGAATTGGCTCGTGGTGGCGCTCATCCTGAATTTTGCTGTCCCCAAGGTTCAGCCCGAACCGCTTACAGGCAGGGCAGAACTCAAACATGGCGCATGGGTCGTGGTGGGGCTGTTCCTTTTGACCATCACCATGGCAGTGGCCGGCCACAATGTACTGCATCTTCCGCCCGTCGCTGGAATGATGACCGGCCTGGGCTTTCTGAAACTGTTTGGTTATTACTTGCAACGGCGTGATGAACGTTACGCCTACATCGCAAAAACCATGCTCATGGGCACTGCCTTGTCTTTGGATTCCAAGCCGGCAGAGGAACCGGAAAAAGCCCGGCCCGTCTACGATATCTATCGTAATTTACAACGTGCGGAGTGGGATAGCCTGATGTTTTTCTACGGTATCATCATGTGTGTAGGCGGGCTGGGCGCGTTTGGGTATCTCGCGATCGGGTCAGAATTGATCTACGGCGGCCTCGGGCCTACCACCGCGAATATCCTGGTCGGCATTGCATCGGCCATTGTTGACAACATCCCGGTCATGTTCGCGGTTCTGGAGATGTACCCGGATATGAGCCAGGGTCAGTGGCTATTGGTCACGTTAACCGCGGGTGTGGGTGGCTCGATGTTGTCAATTGGCTCCGCCGCCGGGGTCGCTGTCATGGGGCAGGCGCGGGGTATTTATACCTTCTTTACCCATCTGAAATGGGCCTGGGCAGTGGTGCTTGGTTACGCCGCGAGCATTGCGACCCATATGTGGTTGAATGCCTCGGCATTCACATCATGAGCCTGGACTATCTTACTGACGTCATAATACTTCTCGCCGCAGCGGTGATTGCTGTGCCCCTGTCCCGGCTTGCCCGGCTCGGTATCGTACCGGGTTTCCTGATAGCCGGGGTTATTGTCGGGCCATCGGCACTGAGCCTCATTGACAAGCAGGCCGAAATCAGCCACTTGGCCGAACTCGGTGTCGTGCTCCTCATGTTTGTCATCGGAATTGAACTTAAACCCTCGCGGTTGTGGTTGATGCGACGCCTGGTGTTCGGGTTGGGTGCGCTACAGGTGGTTGTGACAGGGGTGGTGATCTCTGCCGCAGCCTATTATATGTTCGATGTAGGGCTAAGGTCTGCGGTACTGATCGGGCCGGCATTGGCGCTCTCTTCGACGGCTTTTGTGCTGCAGTTGCTTACCGAGCAGAAAATGCTTACCTCCGATTATGGGCGGACATCCATAGCGGTTTTGTTATTTCAGGACCTGGCCGTCGTGCCGCTTCTCGCCCTGGCGTCGCTATTGACGGTTGCGCCAATCCCTATAGAGAAAGATATTGGCCTGGCGCTAGCGCAAGCATTGATGATTCTTGCGCTGATCATTCTAGGGGGTCGCTACCTGTTACAACCCCTGCTGCATCGCGTCGCCCGGGTCGGATCACCTGAGATATTTACCGCCTCTGCATTATTGTTGGTGTTGGGAACCGCTGTGCTGATGGCCCATTTCGGCATGTCCATGGCCATGGGCGCGTTTGTGGCGGGTTTGCTGGTCGCGGACTCGGAGTTTCGCCACCAGGTCTCA
>DATCZY010000157.1:0-2057 GCA_036525655.1 Lysobacterales bacterium
GGCCCTGTGGCCGAAACCGCCCCGGACGCACCGGCGCAAACCGTAACGATGCCGGCGCTGCCCGCCGCCAACGACAAGTCCATCGCGGTGCTGCCCTTTGTGGATATGAGCTCAGCAGGCGACCAGGAATACCTGGGCGACGGTATCACCGAAGAAATCCTCAACGTGCTGGTGCACAGCCGCGACCTGCGGGTCGTCGGGCGCACCTCCAGTTTCGCCTTCAAGGGAACGAACCAGGACCTGCGCGCGATTGGCGAAGCCCTCGGTGTTGCCTACATCCTGGAGGGCAGCATCCGCAAGGCCGGCGAGCGTGTGCGCGTAACCGCCCAGCTGGTCAAGGCATCGGACGGCTTTCACCTGTGGTCGCAAACCTATGACCGGACGCTCGATGACATATTCGCCCTGCAGGACGAAATCGCCGCGGCGATCTCGGGGGCGCTGGAAACTTCACTCGATTATGGCAGTACCGATATTATCGCCAGCCGCACCAGCAACACCCGGGCCAACGAAATGTACCTGCAGGGACTGGCCGCATTGAAAGCACGGGGCGATGGCGTGGCTTACGCCATCGTGGCCTTGACGGCGGCCACCGAGTTGGACCCCGAATACGCCAGCGCCTGGTCCTCTCTCGGCTTTGCCTACAATCAGCTGCTCACCGATGAATATCTCGGTACAGAAACCTTCGAAAATTACCGCGGCACCCTGGTAAAACGGCTCGTTGAAAAGGCGCTCGCTCTGAACCCGGATGACACGACGGCACATCATCTTAAGGCCAACCTGTTACGTGTTAATAACCAGTGGGCCGAAGCAGCGTCGGAATATTCGCTGGCCATTGAAAGTGATCCGCAGTCTGCTGCCATATATGAGGACTATGCGGAGTTTTTGGCGGCTGTAGGGCGACTTGAAGACGCTGTTGACGCAGGGCTCCAATCATACAAGCTGGATCCCTTGACACCCTTGTATATCAATGCCTATTCGGAAGCCCTGGTGGATGTCGGTGATTATGCCGCTGCCGTGAGATTTTATAATCTGGCCATCCAACAGGATAATGAACCCGGGAGCTCCGAATACAGGTTGTTCAGTATCAAATTGAGGGAGGGTCGTTATGACGAAGTGCTTCTACAGGCCAGTAATCCAAACTCCAGGTTATATGATTTAAGGGAGTTTCTGACCGCCCTGATTGACCATGCAGAGGGAAGAGCCACCAGCATTCCGGAAGTTAATGCAAACCCCGAAACAGTTGAAGAATATGTGAAGATGGTTTACGCCGCGATCGTTTTGATGAAACTGGGCGAAGTTGATGCCGTTATCAAAATCATCGGTAATCGCCTCAACCTTTGGATGCAGGAATTTTTTAGCCCGCTTTGGGAACGGGACGAATTCCATCAGCATGTAATACAAGCTGGCCTGGTTGATTACTGGCGGCAGAGCGGCAAGTGGGGCGATATGTGCCGACCGCTCGGAAAAGATGATTTTGAGTGTGGGGTGTTTGAGTAACTACCCTAAAAAGGGCGGGTCCCTTCTTAGCCCCTCATGGCCACTATTTTTTGAGCCCATTTATTTTTTTAAATAGTTGGCATTCTCATAGCCAGCCATTACTCTTACTGGTATCAGTGGTCATCAAGAAGCCAGCCCTTGCATTTATTTAAAGAACTCCAGCGAAGAAATGTTTTTCGCGTTTCCATCGGGTACATCATATCGAGCTGGTTGCTGATCCAGGTAGCAGACATTGTGCTGGATACCATCGCTGCACCCGACTGGGTGATGAAAACTCTCATGTTGGTACTGGCCCTGGGCTTTCCGGTCGTGGCGTTTTTTTCATGGGCATACGAGGTTACGCCTGACGGTATCAAGCGCGAATCCGAAGTGGACCGCAGCCAGTCGACCTCGCATGTCACCGGCCGCAAGCTCGATCGCGCCATCGTCGCCGTACTGGTCATTGCGCTGGGCTATTTCGCTTTTGACAAATTCATTCTGGATCCAAAGCGGGATGCGGCGCTGATCGATGACATTACACAAAACGTGACAGAACAAGCCCCTGCCGAACCATTGGTTAT
>DATCZY010000158.1:0-2130 GCA_036525655.1 Lysobacterales bacterium
CACCACGGTCAATATCCCCGATACCGTGGGTTATTCGACGCCGACGGAAATGTTCGAGTTATTCAGCTGGTTAAGCAGCACGGTGCCCGGTATTCAAAACGTCCACATCAGTACGCACTGCCATAACGACCTCGGTCTGGCAGTGGCCAATTCGCTGGCTGCGGTCGAAGGCGGCGCTACGCAGATCGAATGTGCACTGAACGGTATCGGCGAACGTGCCGGCAATTGCGCACTGGAAGAAGTTGTGATGGCGCTGCGCACACGTGCGGACCACTACGGTGTTGAAATCGGTGTTGACACCAGGCGTCTGGCTTCCGCCAGTCACCTTTTGTCGGCGGTGACCGGTAATTTTGTCCCGCGTAACAAGGCGATCGTTGGTGAAAACGCATTTGCCCACGAGGCGGGCATCCATCAGCACGGTATGCTGGCTTCGCGCGAAACCTACGAAATCATGAAACCGGCAGACGTCGGCGTGCAGGACTCGCAGCTGATCCTGGGCAAGCACAGTGGCCGCCATGCGGTGGTGGACCGTGCCAAGACCATGGGCTACGACCTCCAGGAAGACGAGATCGAAGCCATCATGAAGCGGTTTAAAGACCTCGCAGATGTTAAAAAGCGTGTGTTCGATTCGGACCTCGAAGCCATTATCACCGGTTTCGAGACCAGCACCATGGGCCCGTGGTCACTGAATTGGCTGAGCGTGGTCAGCCGGGTCAACGGCGAAACCACACCCTCGGCCTCGCTGACGCTGGCGCATGAAGACGGCACCACGAGCACGCACACGGGCGATGGCGACGGACCGGTTGACGCGATAGTCGAGGCGCTTGAGTTAGTCACCGGCACCCGCATAGAAGTACTCAGCCTGGCAATGCGTAGCATTTCATTGGGCGAAGACGCGCAGGGTGAGGCCACCATGCGGGCGAAGGTCGATGGTATCGAATACAGCGGTCACGGTCTGTCGACCGACATCGTCGCGGCCTGTGCCGAGGCCTTGTTGGAAATCGTCAACCGCGCCATACGCAATGCGGAACAACTCAGCCAGTCAAATGTGGCCTGAGGAAGGAAACGGACAATGTCATTCAACCCGCTGAAAACAACCTGGCCATATCAAGAATCAAGGGAGGCGAGCGGTGTCGGCGCCTGAGTCTCTTTTTGACAAGCTGTGGAATTCGCACCTGGTACAGGCGCAAAGCAGCAGCACGCCGGCCATCATTTATATTGATCTGCACCTCGTCCACGAGGTGACTTCACCACAGGGTTTTGACCTGTTGCGTGACAAGGGCATCGGTGTGCGCAGACCGGAACGCACGCTCGCAACGCTGGATCATTCGACACCGACATTGCCTCCCGGCAGCGACGGAAAGCGGCCCTATTACACCGAACAGGCACATCGGCAGGTGCAGACCCTGCGAGACAACTGCCGTGAGTTTGGCATCGAGTTGCACGACTGGGACAGCCCGTTCCGCGGTGTCGTGCACGTCATGGGCCCGGAAATGGGTGCGACACAGCCGGGTATGACAATCGTTTGCGGTGACAGCCACACCAGTACGCACGGCGCTTTTGGCGCATTGGCATTTGGTATCGGCACCACCGAGGTCGGCCACGTGCTGGCCAAGCAATGCCTGCTGCAGAACAAGCCCAAAAGCATGCGCATCACGGTGGATGGCACGCTCGGCGAAGGTGTCACCGCCAAGGACCTGGCGTTGAATATCATCCGCCACCTGGGTATGAACGGCGGCACGGGTTACGTGATCGAATACGCCGGCGAAGCCGTGCGGGGCCTGGACATGGAAGGCCGCATGACATTGTGCAACCTGACCATCGAAGCCGGCGCGCGCGCGGGCATGATCGCACCCGATGACACCACCATCAACTACCTGCGAGGCCGGCCCAAGGCGCCGCGGGGCGAAGCCTTCGAGCGCGCCGCTGAAAAATGGCTGCAACTGGCCTCCGATGCGGGCGCGGTTTTTGATAAAGAGATACGTCTCGACGCATCGGTCATGCGCCCGGCGATCACTTACGGCACCGACCCCGGCATGTCCGTTGACATCGGTCAGCCGGTACCCGCCGCGCATACACCCAGCCACGAAAAAGCCCTGCAATACATGGGTTTCCGCGGCGGACAAAAAA
>DATCZY010000159.1:0-3412 GCA_036525655.1 Lysobacterales bacterium
GCGGCCGTGATATTCAGCGGGCGTCTTGGCTTGCTTGTTAAGAGCTGATGAATAGCCCCAATCGCCTGGTTTGAGTCTTGATACCATCGGCGACGGCCCCGGCCTGAACCCGGTTGTTTCCCTTGAACCTGCATGTCAGCCTGCCGCGGCCCAGTGTACAGGTGACTTCCGTCATACTTGTCCAGACGCGCGATGGCCGGATTCCCTGGTCATGCTCTCCGGGGCTGTCTGCGTCAATTTAGGGTTCAGCGGAAATATTCCTGGCAGATTCCAGTGAATCCGCCAGGAAACACCAGGCCGATGGCAGCCTGGCCATCCTATCCCAGCTTGGAGTAATTGGATGCTGCAAACTCCCAGTTGATCAGGTGCTCGAGAAATGTATCGACATACTTGCCCCGGTCATTCTGATAATCGAGATAATAAGCGTGCTCCCAAACGTCCAGCGTCAGCAATGGCTTTTGTCCGTCGGTCAACGGGGTTCCGGCATTGCCGGAAGAGACGACCTTCAGGTTGCCGCCATCCACCACCAGCCAGGTCCAGCCACTGCCGAATTGCCCCATCGCGGCATCTTTGAAGGCCTTGCCGAAGCCGGAAATCGATCCAAACTGCTGATCTATGGCTTCCTTGAGTGGTCCTTCGGCATCACCGCCGCCTTTTGCGGACATGCTGTGCCACAGGAATGTATGGTTCCATATCTGGGCCGCATTGTTGAATACACCGGCTTCTCCTGTTTTGTGGGAGCGCATGATGATGTCTACCAACGCCATGTCAGCATAGTCGGTGTTCTCGATGGCGAGGTTGAGTTTGTCTACGTAGGTACGGTGATGTTTACCGTGGTGGTACTCAAGTGTCCTCGCACTGATATGCGGTTGCAACGCATCAAGTGAATAGGGTAATGCAGGCAATTCAATGCTCATGGTTCGCTCCTTTTTAACGCGGGTTCATGTGTCAAATCAGTTGGCAGTCAAGGTTGAATTCCATCTGCGATGATAACGCTATAGCTGCCATAACGTAACCTTTGCAGCCAGGAAAATATCAGTTGGGAACCCTCCGGGAGTGGATGTTTGTATCGACATATATGGTTTGGTCGCCGTATGGATTATGATCCGGACAGTATTTGATTGACGGAAGCTTTTGGGTCACCCGCTCCAGGCTATTGATGGCGCATTGGAAGAAGTACGATTGATGAAAATGCGGTCATCGGTCATTTCTGTTGCAAAGGACGGTCTTATGCGCGAAGGTTCAATTATCAGGAGGGATTGATGACTTACCTCAGCGCTTCAGACCGTACACAGTGGCGTGCCTGGTTAAGCGAGCACCATGCCAGCGAAAAGGAGGTATGGCTCGTCTACTACAAGAAGCACACGTGCAAGGCTTCTGTCAGTTACATCGATTCGGTGAAAGAGGCACTGTGTTTCGGGTGGATTGACGGCCTGAAAAAGCGCATTGATGACGAAAGGTATGCGCATCGGTTTACACCCCGAAAAGCCGGCAGCAGATGGTCTCCCCTGAACATAAGCCTGGCGGAAGAACTGCTTGAGGCCGGGTTGATGACGCGGGCGGGGCTCATGGCCTTTAATCAAAGGGTGGCCTACGACGAAGACCTGTTGAAGACCCTGGGCGCAAGGCAGGTTGCGTTCAAGCCCGAAACGGAAAGCGCCTTAAAGGCCAATCAAAAAGCGTGGGACAATTTTAATCAAATGGCGCCGGGTTACCGCAAACAATATGCAGCCTGGCTGCAAAGCGCCAAAAAGCCCGAGACCCGGAAAAGGCGCCTGGATGAGTTGATCAGTTGCCTGGAACAGAACCGGAAACCGGGCATGAAGTAGTCAAAATCACGGCAGGAATTTACCAACGAATGAAATCAATAAAGCTGGACGGGAACGAGGTATTTCCATCGAAGATCATATGCATCGGCAGAAATTACGTCGAGCACATCAGGGAGCTGGGTAATGAGATACCCAAAGAGCCGGTTATTTTCATCAAACCGAACTCGGCCATATCCGCCGATATTCACTCGGGCGAACCTGATGAAATCCATTTCGAGGGCGAAATAAGCATCGCGGTGCGCGGTGGTAAAATCGCGGCCGTCGGTTTCGGCCTGGACCTGACCAAGCGAAACCTGCAGTCCAGCCTGAAAGCCAAGGGTCTGCCGTGGGAGCGTTCAAAGGCCTTCGATGGCGCTGCCGTGTTCAGTGAGTTCGTGAGTTTCAATGGCCAGACCAATGAGCTGAGGCTTGAACTTTATATCAATGACCGGCTCGTCCAGCGGGGTGGTTGTGATTTAATGATGTATAAACCCGACGAGATCCTGGCGGAGATCAAAAGCTTTCTGACCCTCGAGGACGGCGACCTGGTCATGACCGGCACACCCGCAGGCGTCGGTCCGGTTCACACCGGCGACCGCTTTACCGGTAAAATCTTCGATGGGGACGAACTGCTCATCGAGGCTTCGTGGGTGGTTCGATGAGGGTGGTCGAGATATCACGCGAACCGGTCGAGCTTTACAAGATTTTGAAGTTTGAGGGCATGGTCGCAACCGGCGGGGAAGCCAAGCAGGTGATCGCCGAAGGCCAGGTACGGGTCAATGGTGAAGTGGAAACACGCAAACGCAAAAAAATTGTCACGGGCGACACCATCGAGTTTGCACAGGACATGATCCGCATAAAATTAACGAAAGCTGGAAATTAAAGATGAACAACAACGATGTTTTGCGCCGTATCCGTTACACCTTCAACTTTGACGATACCAAGATGATCGCCATTTTTGGACTGGGCGGCCTCGAGGTCACACGCGCCGAGATCAGCAACTGGCTGAAAAAAGACGACGACCCCGATTACAGCGAGTGCGAAGACGTACAACTGGCCGCTTTTCTGAACGGCCTGATCGTTGAAAAAAGGGGCAAGAAGGATGGTCCGCAACCGGCGCCGGAAAAGGTGCTGAACAACAACATCATCCTGCGAAAGCTGAAGATTGCACTCAACCTGCAGGCCGATGATGTACAGGCGCTGATCAGGCAGGCGGATTTCAGCCTGAGCAAGCACGAACTGAGCGCGTTTTTTCGCAAGCCGGAGCATAAACACTACCGTGAATGCAAAGACCAGGTCCTGCGCTACTTTTTGAAAGGTGTACAGGCTAAATACCGGGGTTGAAAACCACGCATGAAGCGGTGGTGACGATCAATATTCATGCAGCAGCTACTGAAAAATAACAGCCTGGTATTGATGGAGGCGGCCATCGTCGAGCCGTTGCGGCGCTCCGCCGATATCGAACTTCATCCGCGACTGGTGAATGCGCCGCTGATCTACCAGCCGGCAGGCCGCAAGGCCCTTCGCGATCTCTACCAGGGCTATATCGACATTGCGCTCGCAGCGAAGATACCGTTCCTGATGTGCACCCCCACCTGGAGGAC
>DATCZY010000160.1:0-2786 GCA_036525655.1 Lysobacterales bacterium
TGATGAACGCTGGTCACCGGGTGCAGTTGTCGATTATGAAGTGAACGAACATGCCATCGTTTATCTGGAAACTGGGTTTGCAAGCGATTATGCGGAGGCCCAGATCGCCAATGACAACCTGGGTGCCCAAAACTACTTTGATGTAAATGCGGTTTTCAGGTTCATGCAGACGCGTGATGTCACCATCGGCGTTAACAACGTGTTTGACAAAGAACCCCCTTTGATGGGCAACAGCCTAAGCTGGAACGCCAACACGGTATTGGGTTTCTATGACACGCTTGGGCGTTACCTGTATGCGAATGTGACACTACGTTGGTGATCGCTGACACTGAAGACTCAAGCAGGCTTCGCCACCAGCATTTTCAAGAGTTCATCAAGGGTTTCCCTTAAAGCTTCCCGGTCATGCGCCGGTCCCCTGGGTCCGCGAAGCTTAAGACCCTCGATCAGGCACAAAAGCATCAGGGCGCGAGCCGGAACGATGTCTTCCGGCAGACCGTATCCGCCTTGCTGGCGGCTGCGGCTCAACCAGTCGCCCAATTCGGAACACACCGTCTCATCGTAGCGTCGCAGCGCCTCGGCGATTTGTGGATCGCGTGTCGCCTGGGCGGAGATCTCCATGTACAGGGCCATGTTCATCGAGTTATCTTCGTCGGGTTCCCGTTCGTCAAGATAGTCGATGATCCGCTTTGACAGGTTGACCGACGAATGCAGTTGACGGATGCGTCGGCGCGCGACTTTGAGTTGCTGTTCGATGATGGCGAGGATGATGGCGTTCTTGTTTTCGAAGTAGCGGTAGATCAGGCCCTGGCTCATGCCGGCCGTTTCTGCGATCGTCGCCATGCTGGCCGCGTAGAAACCCCTTTCTACGAAACAGGACTGCGCTGCTGCCAGGATCCTCTCCCTCTGCGCTTCGCTGCGTTGAGCCGCCTTGCTTACTTTGCTTACCTTGCTCACGGTTGTTGAACTCCGTCTTCGGCTTCGATAGCGGTGTCTTGCTGGCGTCGTTTCAATGCTCGTTCATGACCCCCGAACCACCTCTGCACGACTACGAAAAACAGCGGGATAAAGAACACACCGAGGAAGGCGCCGACCACCATGCCACCGAGTACGCCCGTACCAATGGCGCGTTGCGCGCCGGAACCCGCGCCGCTGGCAAGCGCCAGGGGCAGTACGCCCATGCCGAAAGCGAGTGAAGTCATGATGATAGGCCGCAGGCGGTCGCGCACCGCCTGCATGGTCGCCTCGATTAACTCCACTCCTCTCTCGATGTTGTCCTTGGCAAAGGAAATGATGAGGATGGCGTTCTTGCTCGTCAGGCCGATGGTGGTCAGCATTGCAACCTCGAAATAGATGTCACGCTCCAGTCCACGAAATGTCGCGGCGAGTGCGATGCCGAGGATGCCGAGCGGCGCCACCATCAGCACCGAGGTTGGTATCGACCAGCTCTCATACAATGCCGCCAGGCACAGGAAGACAACCAGTATCGAAAGGGTGTAAAGCAGCGGTGTTTGCGCTCCGGCTTGGCGCTCCTGGTAGGAGAGACCTGTCCACTCCATGCCAAATCCCCGTGGCAGGCTCGACACGATCCTTTCGATCTCGGCCATTGCGTCACCGGAACTTACACCGGGCCGGGCCTCACCGTTGAACTCCAGCGCCGGTACACCGTTGTAGCGCTCCAGGCGGGGCGACCCGTAGTCCCAGTGCCAACTGGCAAATGCAGAGAATGGGACCATCTCACCCGTTTCATTACGCACAGACCAGAGCCTGAAATCCTCCGGTACCATGCGAAATGGTGCATCGGCCTGTATGTAAACACGCTTGACGCGCCCGCGGTCGATAAAGTCATCGATATACTGGCCGCCCCAGGCGGCTTGCAGGGTTGAATTGATAGCGGCGACCGGGAGACCCAAAGCGCTGGCTTTTTCAAAATCCACGTCCAGTCGGAATTGCGGGGCATCTGCCTGGCCGTTGTGCCGCAGGTTGACCAGCAAGGGGCTTTGGGCAGCTTCCGTGAGCAGTTGTCCACCCGAGGCCATCAGTGATTCGTGCCCAAGGCCGGCCTTGTCCTGGAGGAAGAAGGTAAATCCGGCCGAGCGTCCAAGTTCCTGGACAGCCGGTGGCGCAAACGCAAATATGAGGGCATCCTTGATCTGACTGAATGCCTTGGATGCGCGGGCCGCAACCGCCCTGACATCCTGCTCCGGCCGTTTTCGTTCGCTCCAGTCCTTGAGTTTTACGAAGGCCATGCCGCTGTTCTGGCCACCGCCGGCGAAACTGAAGCCCTGTACGGCGAACATGGAATCGACGCTGTCGGTCTCATCGTTGAGAAAATGATCCTCGACCTTGTACAGCGACTCAAGCGTTCGCGCCTGCGTTGCGCCAACCGGAGCCTGGACGATTGCGAACATGGTGCCCTGATCTTCCTGCGGAAGAAATGAGGTCGGGCGGTTGAAGAACAATACGGCCATCAGCCCGGCTAGAAGTACAAACACCGCCATGAAGCGGCCACTGTGTGCAAGCATGCCACGCACGCTTCGCCGGTAGTTTTGTGCACTGTGTTCGTAACGCCGGTTAAACCAGCCGAAGAAGCCCGTGCCGTGGTACTTCTCGCCCTTGTTGAGGGGCTTGAGCATGGTCGCGCAAAGGGCCGGAGTCAGCACGATGGCGACCAGTACCGAAAGAGCCATAGCCGAGACAATGGTAGCGGAGAATTGACGATAGATGACGCCAGTTGCGCCGCCAAGAAATGCCATGGGCACAAATACCGCTGCCAACACCATGCCGAC
>DATCZY010000161.1:0-5496 GCA_036525655.1 Lysobacterales bacterium
TCAGTAAAGGTCTGACCACTCGGATAAAAGCAGGAAGTCTGGTAAACTTTGTAGCAAATCAGGTTGGCGGAAAAGGCGGGGGACGTCCCGATTTTGCCCAGGCTGGAGGTGATCGTCCCGATTTGGTGGATGATGCGCTTGCCTCCGTGTCGCCCTGGGTTGCTGAGCTAGCTTGAAACTCGTTGGAATAATAATTTGTTCTAAGGGGTCTAGACTTACAATAAAAACAGGGATAAGGTGCTTCTTCAGGCCCGATACCATAGGAAGGTACGCATGCTAATACTTACAAGACGCGTAGGGGAAAAACTCGTCATCGGGGAAAATGTGACTATCACCGTTCTGGGCGTGAAGGGTAACCAGATTCGTATCGGTATCGATGCACCGCCTGAAGTACAAGTCCACCGTGAAGAAATATTTCAGCGGATTCTCAAAGAACGCGGAGACTTGGACGGTACTCACGGTAACAAGTAATTCACATTTATTCTTTACCCGGAATCAATGAACCGGTATGCTTCGCATCCCGGTTTTTTTGAACTTCAAATCCCGGTTAAAAAATCGATTTACGGAGAGGTGGCCGAGTGGCTGAAGGCGCTCCCCTGCTAAGGGAGTATGGGTCAAAAGCCCATCGAGGGTTCGAATCCCTCCCTCTCCGCCAGATACAAAAACCCCGCGAAAGCGGGGTTTTTTGTATCTGCCGAAGAGGCTGGTCAGATGAGAACGCTGTGCGCAGCACCAGGGTTCGATTACCGGGCAGGATTGCCCGGGAAGACGTCGACGCAGGAGACGCCCGCAGGGCGAGGGCCATGGAGGGCCCGAGTCAATCCCTCCCTCTAACCCCGCGAAAGCGGTTTTTTTGTATCTGATGCAGAGGTTGGTCAGATGCAGGACGCTGTGCGCAGCACTGAGGTTCGATTACCGGGCAGGAGGAGGTGAGACCGGGGAGTGGTCGAGAGGCTGGCCTGGGCCAAAGCCCGAGTCAATCCCTCATTCTCCACCAGCCAGTCTGGACTCCGATAAAGGTGTCTGCCGGCGGCCTTTTTTGTTCTAATAATCATAAGCATACAGGGCGCTAACAAGATAACTCCGGTGGATTCCGAATGAATGGATAAAATTTCCAGCAAACCGGAAAAAGCCGAGTTAACTTGCCATTAACTCTATACGAAAGACACCGATCAGTTCACGTGAAGCGGTAATGGAAACCCTGAGGAAGCTTGATTGACAGCGTCGTGTACAATTATTGGAAATACAGAAGCATCGCCACCAATTAGCCACTAAATAGATCAACACCTCATCAAAACAGGCTGAAAAAATGCAAGACTTGGAAACCTTCACGCTGGATATCGTCAACCAGAAACAACACCCGAATTTGAAATTCAGAATCAAGGACAGGACCGAGTCCTTCACCAATCTGTTATTTCATACATTGTTTGATGCCGAAACCGAAGTAAAAGAGAACATGCACAGGCTGGCCGCCTTGTTTGAAGAATTGGCCACACTGGTATGTTGGGACCCTAACAAGAGTTGCGGGGAGCTTTGGCAGTTGTACTGTTCAAAACTGCCGGCCATCCTGAAAAAATTGAATTTGGATGCGCGCGCCATCGCTGACAACGATCCGGCGGCCAAATGCATCGAAGAAGTTTATTTGTCTTATCCAGGGTTTTACGCCATTGCCATCTACCGGTTGAGTCATGAACTGTACGTTTTAAACTTGCCCCTGGTGCCGCGATTGATGACCGAATATGCACATAAACTCACGGGTGTAGACATCAATCCGGGTGCAGAAATTGGCGATTCCTTTTTTATCGACCACGCGACCGGGGTGGTCATCGGCGAGACCGCCATCATCCGGAATAACGTGAAGATCTACCAGGGTGTTACCCTTGGCGCGTTGTGTGTAAGCCCGGAGATGCGCCATGTCAAAAGGCATCCGAGTGTCGAAGACAACGTCACCATTTACGCCAACGCGACCATTCTGGGAGGAGATACCGTAATCGGTGCGAACAGTGTCATTGGCGGTAATACCTGGGTGACGGCCTCCGTGCCTGAAAATTCCATCGTGTCCAATGTGGATAGCGTAAAAATAAAGTCCGCCAAAGCATGAGCAAATCCATCATTGACCTGATTGGCAATACACCATTGGTGAAATCGCGTTTGGTGGAAAACCCAAATGTGCATTTGTATTACAAACTGGAAGGTAATAACCCGGGTGGCAGCGTCAAAGACCGCGCTGCCTACCACATGATTAAAAGTGCGCTGGAGCGTGGCGATATCAACCCGGAAAGCCAACTCGTGGAAGCTACCAGCGGCAATACCGGTATTGCCCTGGCGATGATAGCCGGGATTTTCAGATTGAATATCGAATTGATCATGCCGGAAAACTCCACAAAAGAGCGGGTACAAACCATGCGTGCCTATGGCGCCAGGGTAACACTTACTTCCGCCAAAAAGGGCATAGAAGGGGCGCGAGATTACGCGGATGAAGTGGTGGCAAAAACAGGCGCTTTTATGATCGATCAATTTGCCAATCCCGACAACTGGAAAGCGCATTACAAAACCACCGGGCCTGAAATCTGGAACGACACGGACGGACAGGTCACACATTTTGTGTCATCGATGGGAACCACGGGCACCATCATGGGAACCTCAACTTACTTAAAAGAAAAAAATCCGGCCATCAAGATCGTGGGCGTCCAACCCACCGACGGCTCCAGCATTCCGGGCATCAGGAAATGGCCGGTGGCATACCTGCCCAAAATTTTTGATCCTGCCAAAGTTGACCGCACCCTTGAAGTCTCGGAAGCCGAGGCCAAGGAAATGACACTTCGCCTGGCGAAAGAAGAGGGTATTTTTGCCGGTGTGAGCAGTGGTGGAGCAGCCATTTCCGCGCTTCGGCTTTGCGCTGAACTCGAGCAAGGATTGGTAGTGTCCATCGTTTGTGACCGTGGTGACCGGTATTTGTCCTCGGGTTTATTTGGATAGGACTCAGCCGTGCCCGGACTATCGAAGCGTTCCGGCCAGAGTTAAGCCAGGTCTGCTTACACAGGATCAACAATATCAGCCAGTGAGGCAGTGTTTTTCGGGTTACCAGTGGGTTTTCACCTTGGGTGGGTGCCAGTAGACAAGGATGGAGATGATGTTGATTTAACTTCCACACTCGGGGAATGGGGCGGAGACTGGTTCGCACCTGACTGTTGCCACCGCCAGATACAAAAAACCAACGATTTCACCAGTCATTTCACTAGTTTTTTTAACGCGTGACCTGCGCCTTGCCAGAGCCAATCTGACTTTTTCTGCAAATTTTGCTTCGAAATGAGATTCATTTCTGATACAAATGGTGGCGCCCCGGAGCAAAAGGATTTTTACTCCGGTTTTTTAAATTGTTTAAGAGGGGTTTTAAATTGAAAATTTTCACACAAAAAATGAAAACTGTCTGTGCGGCAACCTTGCTTGCTCTGGGCCTGAGTGCCCATGCAAGTGTCGCTGAACGCTATATCGTGCAATACGATAGTAATGGCCAGGGCTTGAAGAGGGGGCTCGATATCAAGGTCGAGGGTAATGGCTGGTTTGCCGTGGAACTGGATGACAACGGCAAAAGAGCAATCAGCGCCAAGGCAGGTTTCAGGTCAATCGAAGTTGACCAGAAACGTTTTCCGATGTCGCTGTATAACGATACGGCAGGCGATCCGAATACTACGCAGGTTACACCTTACGGTTATTTCCAGTCACAGGCCGATCAGTTAACCCTGCAACCAGGTCAGAAAGTGTGCGTGATTGACTCCGGTATCGCGGGTGCAGATGGCGAAACAGGTGGGCTAAACGCAGATTTCGACTGGTCTGTAATTACCGGCGACTACGATTCTGGTACAGGCGATTGGTTCACGGACGGTGGTCCCCACGGTACACACGTAGCAGGCACCATCGGCGCCGTGGATAATGGTTTTGGCGTGATCGGCATGGCGCCGGGTGTGCCGATGCATATTATCAAGGTGTTCAATGACGCCGGCTGGGGTTATTCATCCGACCTGGCCAAAGCAGCCAACCTGTGTGGGCAGGCCAATGCAACCATCATCAGCATGAGCCTTGGTGGCGGTGGCGCCAACAGCACAGAAGAGAACGCCTTCAATACCTTCACCGCCAATGGTGGCCTGGTCATTGCAGCAGCAGGTAACGACGGCAATAACGTCCGGTCTTATCCTGCCGGTTACAAGTCGGTCATGATGGTCGGTGCCGTGGATGCGGATAATGTCATCGCTGATTTTTCGCAGTTCCCTTCCAACACGGTAACCATCCGTGGCGGTAAAAAGCCCACGAACGAAACCCATGATGGCTACGGCGTGGAAGTTTCCGCCGGTGGTGTGGGTACCCTGTCGACCGTTCCTTCAGATGTTGGCACAGTCTCAAGCCTGACCGTTGATAGTTTAGCTTATGCGGCGTCCAGCATGGAAAACCAGGGCAGCGTATCGGGATTGACCTATAGCTTCGGTTTGGGTGATGCGATCGATACCCTTGCCAAAGGCAAAATCTGTGTTATTGAGCGTGGTGTGATTTCTTTTCATGACAAGGTACTGAACTGTGAGGACTCGGGTGGTATTGGCGCCATTATCTACAATAACGTCGCCGGTATGTTATACGGCACATTGGGTGCCACAAACAGCACGATCATTCCAACTGTCGGCGCCGCGCAGGAAGATGGACCTGCGCTGGAGGCTGCGTCAACAGCAAGTATTGCTATCGGTCCTTCCGATTATGATTATTTCTCGGGTACATCGATGGCAACCCCGACCACATCCGGTGTGGCTGCGCTGGTCTGGTCGAATAATCCAGGCTGTTCTAACGAGCAGATACGTGCGGCATTGAAGGCAACTGCCGAAGACCAGGGTGCACAGGGACGCGATGATTACTATGGCTATGGAATCATCAAGGCCAAGGCGGCCAGCGACTCGCTGAAATCTTCTTGCGGTGGCATCACACCGCCATCAGGAGAACCGACGGCTTCATTCAGCTTTTTATGCACTGCCCTGGCTTGTAACTTTGACGCCAGCGCCAGCAGCGACAGCGATGGAACCATTGTCAGTTATAGCTGGAGCTTCGGTGATAGCACCACTGGCACGGGCAAAACAACCAACCATGCGTTTGCGAGTTCCGGAACCTATACTGTTACGCTGACAGTGACCGACAACGTTGGTAATACCGGTACGGCCTCACGAAACGTTACGGTAACTGATGGTGCAGTTACTATCGTTCTTGACGGCACACGCGACGGCACCGGCCGCAGCATTACGCTCACCTGGTTCGGAGCCACCGGCCCTAACGTGGACGTCTATGTCAACGGCAACTGGAACAACTCGACCGCCAACGACGGTTCTGTCACCTACACGGTAAATAAGAGAGCAACCTACACTTTCAAGATCTGCGAAACCGATTCAACGACAGCTTGCTCCAATGATTTGACCTTATAAGGGTCAAAACCGATTTAACCAATGAGGTTTTAAATGC
>DATCZY010000162.1:0-7031 GCA_036525655.1 Lysobacterales bacterium
GCCCTCGTGGGTGCGGCAACGGGTACGACAAGTAGATCCGGTGCGACTTGTTTACGTGCAATCTTGAGTCCGTCAAGAACCTGCTTCTGATAGGTCTCCGGCGGAAGCTCTGCAAATGCGCCTGCTGTCGCGTCCCAGGCGCCGGTGTGTTCACCACCCACGGTCTGGTACAAAAGGGCAACGCGTCCTATGCGCAGGAAGTCAACTTCCAACTGGTTACCATTGATCTCGGTTGAACCCTTGTAGGCTTCAATCGTACGACCGTAGTCGTTTTCGATCTGGTAGGCTTCGAGGACGATGCGGAGCTTTTCAGCTGCAGATACATCTGAACGTTCCATCACTTCGCGCAGACGCTCGATGCGGGCTGAGCGTTCTTTCACGAGGAAGGGTGTATCGAGCTGAACAAATTCATCCAGGGCGTCAACCATGCGAGTCATCAGGGGGACAATCTGCCGTTCGATTAATGCGACGTTGGCGATGGAGTCCGTCAGGGCCTGCATTTCGTCTTCCTGGTTGCTCAACTGGGTCTGCAACAAGGCGTTGTAGACTCTCAGTCCGTCGACAACCTTGGTGACAGTTCTGTAGTCGTTGATGATTTTCTCAGTCTGATCGGCGACTGAATCAATCTGTTGTTGTGCAGTAGCGCCGGCATCAGCGCGGTTTTCCCCTTCCTGCATGACTTCGTTGATGCTTACAGCGAATGCCTGTGTAGACAAACCGGTGAGGGCATAAATGAAGACTGAGGACATTAGGCAGGTAATCTTTCTATTGTTTAGCATGCTTCGTCTCAATGGCTTTAAAAAATCTGTTGATGGAAAAGATCGGTCGGCACACTCTATATATTGAGTTGCTTTCCGTCAATCGCTATGGCATTAAACGCGTTACTTAAGTCAATCGAACAGCCAGTATATCGCAAAATTCAATCGTTTTAACTACTTTGGCCCGGCGCTGATTCAATTGTGCGGGAGCGTCGATTGATAGTTATGCTGGAATCCTTCAAAAAGTTTACTGGCATCTCTGAATTGCTGTGCAGCGCGATCAATGTAATTGCGGACCTCATCAATGTAACCGTCGGTCGATGCGGACCACACCCGGTTAATATAACGCTCTCCGGCGGCAAATGCACTCATCACTTCCGCATAGTGTTGTAATCCAAACACATGCTTCATGCTCTCACGTGCATTGGCGAAGTTGTTCAGGTCCTCGCGCAGTAAACGGTCGATTTCAAAACGCGCCTCGTAGACCGGCAAATTTTGCGAATCGGCGTTGAGGGTTTCGAGGTTGCCGAGGATATTCGCCAGGCTGGCCTCGAGGATCTGCAGGTTACCGCTCAAACGGTGACTGGACTTGGCCTCGATGTGATGCGCTTTGCGATAGACAAACAGCGCGGCGAGTCCCACGGCCAGCACCGGGACAAACCAGGTCCAGTTGATCTCGGTCGGGTGCAGCACGCTGATGAAAGCGCCGGCCAGGAACGCGGCCATGATGATAAACAGGGAAATTGTCTTGGTGTTCATACGGCCCCCAGGATCATGTAAACGGCGAATCCCACGCCCACTAGCGCCTCGCCGACAATCACACCGGCAGCGATCGGGATACCCGTGCTTTCGGCAAAAGACTCGCCCAGCTTCCAGTCTGAAGTCACGCGCAACAGCGTGCCAATGCTGTAGGTCAACACGATACTGAACGGCAGGTAGAAGCCGAGTCCCACGGTGATGCCAAGACCCGGTGACGCCAGGCTCAACAACGCGCCCAGACCTGCACCCGCCAGGTATTTCTGGCTGGGGACGTCACCGCCGATGATGCCATTGACCATGCTGGCCAGTGCCTGCCCCTGCGGTGCGGGTAATTTATCGCTGCCCAGGCCATAGGCTTCATGCAGCACGAAGATCAGCGCCATGATCAGGATCGGTCCGAGCCACGCGCCGAGGAATTGCCCGTACTGTTGCTGTCGGGGTGTGGCGCCGACGAGGTAGCCGGTTTTAAGATCCAGCATCAGGTCGGTGGCCTGCGACATCGCCACGCAGGCGGCCGCGCCCACCATGATGGAAGAAATGACGGCCGCCTCGGTGTCGCCCAGACCGCTGGAAATAATGATCAGCAGCGTCACCGCGATCAGGGTCATGCCGGACAGCGGCGACCAGTTGGTGCGTCCAATGGCCTCGGACAGTATCACGCCCGCAATCCATATCCACAGCGTGCCCACCACCGCCATGGTGATGCCGCGCACGATGCCCATTTTTTCGGTGGACAAAATGGCGATAACGGTCAGCAGGATGGTTGCGCCGCCGATGGCGATGTACAGCAGTTTGATCGGCATCTCATCGCGCGATACCGCCGTGTTGGCCTGTGCGGCATTCTGCATGCTGCGTACCGCGCTGAGAATCATCGGAAAGGCCACGATCACACCGGCGACGGCGCCACCGATCAGCATGCCGATGCCGACCGGGCGGTACAGCAGCAGGCGCAGACTGTCGGGTTGGCTGATGACCTCATTGGTTTCAGGGTCTAACGGGAACAGGCCGAACTGGCTCAGCAACGGCGCCAGTATCCAGTAACAGACATAACCGCCGATGATGAACGCGACACCACCCTTGCCGGCAATGTAACCCACGCCCACCGACAGCAGCGACAGGTACCAGATACCGTTCATGTATTCCGGCCAGCCGAGCATGCCGCCGAGGTCCAGGTACTCAAAACCGCTGGACTGGCTGAGGAAATGCAGGAACCCGCTGGTGGTTGCCGCGATCAGCAGGAACATGGCCTTCTGGATACCCGCGCCGGGAGATTTGAGGATGGTCGCGACCGCCACGCCGCCCGGGTAGGTCAGGCGTTCGTAGTCGATCATCTGCTTGCGCAACGGGATGATGAAACCGATACCCATGAAGGCCCCGGCAATGGCGCCAAAGGTCATCAACACCGGGTTGAAGTCCATGCCGTAACCGAGGATGAAAATCGCCGGAACGGAAAACATCATGCCGCTGGAGGCGCCGTTCACGCCGCTGGCAATGGTCTGCACGATATTGTTTTCAATGATGGAATTGCGCCGCAGCATGCCGCGCAAAATGGCGAAGCCCAGGATCGCCGCGAGTTCCGAACCTTCGATGGAAAACCCGAGTATCAACGCCGCGTAACCGATGCTGACCGCGATCACGGCGCCGAGAAAATAACCGACCAGGATGGCAGCGGTCGTCAGTTCGGGATAAGGCCCGCTGCGGACCACGCCCGATGTTTTGGAAGAGGTATTCATGGTTTTTTCCTTCAAGGGATTTTTCTTATAGGCTGTAGGCCCAAATCAGGATGCCGCTCAATATGAGCCACGTAATGATGGTCAGGGGGACACCTACGCGGACGAAGTCGCCGAACTTGTAGCCGCCCGCATTCATGATCAGCACGTTGGTCTGGTAGGCCATCGGTGTGGCGAAACTCAGGTTGGCGCCAAACAGTACGGCCAGCACGAAGGGTTCCAGCGGCAGTCCGAGACGCTGCGCGATGCCGATGGCGATCGGCGTGCCGATCACGGCGGCGGCATTGTTGGATACCACGTTGGTCATCACACCCATCATCAGCATCAGGCTCATCAGCACCACCGCGGGCGGTGCGCCGAAGGTGATGTAGACGAACATGTTGGCGAGAAAATCCGCGCCGCCGGTTCTGAGCAACGCCAGACCCAGCGCCAGTGAAGATACGATGATCAGGATGACCTGGGTGCTGAGCGCGTTCATGGCGTCCTTCCAGTTCAGGCAACCCGTCAGGATCAACACCAGGCAACCGAAAAGGGCGCTGACTTCGATTGGCATGACCTTGGCCGCGGCCAATGCGACCACGCCGAAGATCACCGCCAGGGCGATCGGCGCCTTGCGTGCCCTCGGCAGGTTGATGCTGCCGTCGAGGATCAGGAAATCGGGGCTTTGCTTGAGTTCGGCGAGATTTTCGAGGGTCGACTGCACCAGCAGCACGTCACCACTGCGCAGGCGCGTGTCGTCGAGGCCGGGGGATTCGCGTTCTTCCATGCCTTCATAACGGTTGAAGGCCAGTAGCCTCAGACCGAAGCGGGACAGCAGGCCGGCGTTGCCGATACGCACGCCGTTGAGCCTGGAGGCCGGTGTAATGGCAACTTCAGCAATCTGGGTTCCATAGGTCGACAAGGGGTGGCTTTCATCGACCGCGTGATCGTCGGTGAACAGCGTGCCGCCCATCATCCTGGCGTATTCCCTCAGCCTTTGCTGGGTGTTGCTGGTGGTGATTCTGTCACCGGCGCGCAGCTTCACATCCGGCAACGGGTTGATGAATACGTCCTTGCCGCGCTGGATGGTCTCCACCTTGATGGCCTCACCGGTGCGCGCAATGGCGTCCGCCAGGGTCTGGCCGACCACCGGGCTGTTGCTGCTCAGCTTGATCTGGGCGGTGTACACCCTCGATACGCCGCGGCTCATCGGCGGTAAGCGGTTTGGCACCATGCGCGGCGCCAACAACCACAGGTAGAGGGTTGCGACCACGCCTGCGACCATCACCGGCCAGACAAAATCGAACATGCTGAACCGGTTCATGCCCATGTCGGCGGCAACGTTGACCACCAGCAGATTGGTCGATGTACCGATGGTCGTCGCCATGCCGCCGACGATGCTGGCAAAACCCATCGACATCAGTGAACCGGATGGTGGTGTACCGGTCTTGACCGCGACACCGATCAGGATGGGCAACATCAGCACCACGATGGGCGTGTTATTGATAAACGCGCTCAGAAAAGCGGTCATGATGATGGTCATCAGCAACGACAGCGAGGGGCTGCGCCGCCACAATCTGGCCAGCAGGCGTCCCACCGGTTCCAGCGCGCCGGTCCTGATCAGGCCCTGGCCGACGATCATCAACGCGGACACCGCGATCAGGGCGCGGTTGCCAAAGCCTGCGAAGAATTCGGCCGGTTCGAGGACCTGGCCATCCGACTCGTAGGGAAAAACCTGGAAGCCGATCGCCAACATCACCAACACCACCAGGCTGGTGGTTTCCATCGGTATGCTCTCACGCGTGAACAGCACCAGTGCGATCACGATCATGATCATCACCGCCAGCGCGTGCATGTTTGGCAAGGCAAGTTCAAGCATATTTTATGACCGGTTCTCTGGTGACGGCTTAAAGCGTGTTGCAGTGTAACCCAACATGGTGGTGCGTTGCTTCAAGGACGTATCGGCATTGCCCGCGGCGGCGGCTTGCGACGATCCTGCGTCTGTCTTATGCTGCCTGCGATTTTCTCATTAATCCCCGAGGGGAAAAGCCTGGTGAAAGCCAAATATCTGTTGATCGATTTCGACCCTGTGGCGATCTCCATCGGTCCGTTGCAAATCCACTGGTACGGCATCATGTACCTGCTGGCCTTCCTGACGTTCTGGCTTATCGCCAACCACCGGGCCGTCGGCCAGCGCTGGTGGGGCTGGAGCAAGCAGGACGTCAGCGACGTGCTGTTTTACGGCATGCTCGGTGTGATACTCGGCGGGCGCATCGGCTACATGCTGTTCTACGCCTCCGATATGCTGGTTCAAAACCCGCTGTCGATATTAAGGATCTGGGACGGCGGTATGTCCTTCCACGGCGGTTTGCTCGGCGTGATCGTTGCGATGTTCCTGTTTGCCCGGCGCACCGGGCGGTCATTCTGGCAGATCTCGGATTTCGTCGCGCCGATGGTGCCGCTGGGGCTCGCATTCGGCCGTCTGGGCAACTTTATCGGTGGTGAATTATGGGGCCGCCTGAGCGACGTGCCGTGGGCCATGATTTTCGCCAAGTCCACGGGTTACAGGGCGGGTGAAACCGCCGCACTCGAAGAGGCCTGGCGCTCGGGCGCACTGGACCATCTCGCGCGCCACCCGAGCCAGCTCTACCAGGCGGGTCTCGAAGGCCTCGCGTTGTTTGCCATCCTGATGTGGTATTCCGGCAAGCCGAGGCCGCGCGCCGCGGTTTCCGGTGCGTTCCTGGCGGGCTACGGTATTTTCCGGTTTATCGCCGAGTTCTTCCGCGAGCCCGACCAGCAACTGGGCTTTCTCGCCATGCACTGGCTGACCATGGGCATGCTATTGTCTTTACCGATGATAGCCGCGGGTTTTATTATCATGTGGTTCGCCAGTTATTCCGACAAACAACGATCATAAGGTCACACCATAACAATGAAACCCTACCTGCAGCTTTTGCAAGATATCCTCGACAAAGGCAGTCGCAAGGAAGACAGAACCGGTACCGGCACGATCAGTCTGTTTGGCTACCAGATGCGTTTCGACCTGTCGCAGGGCTTCCCCTGCGTGACCACCAAGAAGCTGCATCTGCGCTCCATCATCCACGAGTTGCTGTGGTTTTTAAGGGGTGACACCAACGTCGCTTACCTGCGTGAAAACGGTGTCACGATCTGGGATGAGTGGGCGGATGAAAACGGTGATCTCGGACCGGTCTACGGAGCCCAGTGGCGCAACTGGATCGCGCCGGACGGCCGGCACATCGACCAGATCAGCCAGTTGCTCGACGACCTGCGCACGCGGCCGGATTCACGCCGCCATATCGTTTCGGCCTGGAACCCCGCGGTTCTGCCGGATGAAAGCAAGAGTCCGCAGGCCAACGCCCGCGCCGGCCTGCAGGCCTTACCGCCATGTCACATGATGTTCCAGTTTCACGTGGCCAACGGCCGGCTGAGCTGTCATATGTACCAGCGCAGCGCCGACGCCTTCCTCGGCGTGCCGTTCAATATTGCTTCCTATGCCCTGTTGACCATGATGATCGCCCAGGTTTTGGATCTCGAACCCGGCGATTTCATCATTTCGCTGGGTGACGCACATATCTACCTGAACCACCTCGAACAGGTAAAAACACAGCTGTCGCGCGATACTTTCCCGCTACCGGTCATGCACATCAATCCGGCGAAAAAGGACCTGTTCGGGTTCGTATACGAAGACTTTGACCTGCAAAACTACCAGTGCCATGCGGGCATTAAAGCGCCCATAGCCATCTGACACATGGGCAAGTCGGTCACACTGATAGCGGCGATGGGC
>DATCZY010000163.1:0-2511 GCA_036525655.1 Lysobacterales bacterium
CGTCACCCTCAGCAGAAGTTGCACGGTCATTGAGAGTAAAGACGATGATCTCGGAGGCGGCGCCTGGAAGGGACAATTGCTGGATGACTGCGATTCGTCGGATGGTGCTTCCGGGGGAGGCATCATCGCCGTGCTGGACCAGCAGTATTTTTTGATCGGTATACGCAATGGTGCTCACTGGAGTCAATCGGCCTATCCCGTTGAACAGTATCCGTCGGGACCACCGGATGGTTCCGCCTGGGACCGTCGTTTGAATACCAATTTTGGACGCGCGATTGATGCTCGCTTATTGCGTGAAATGCGTCTTTTAGCGCAAGCGCAAAATGATTAACTTTCACTTTGACAGCTAAGTTGACTGATATGTATACAAAAAATTTCATGCACGAAAAAAAATGCGCATTTCTTGTGCTATACTAAATTTGAACTCGAACTGTTTGCAATGAAGTCATTTTCGATGGGTGAGTTGCAGACAGCAAAACAGATTTAAGCTTGGCTCGGGGTAGATTGATCCGTTGCAAGGCAGCAAAGCCATAGAGGGCGATTCCTGACAGATGTTTTGTATTAGTCTTTCAGGAAAAGACAGGGAAGACAGGGATGGCGCACGTCAGACTGTGACCGGCAAATGCTGGTTGCTTCGTTTTTACTCTCCGAACCGGATTACATGGGCCGCGGCATTCTACGTTGGATTGCCTAAAGCATTGATAACTGCGTTCATGCGGGGAGAAACATCATGTTTTTTTACACCTCATTATTTGTTGCCTGCGTAATTATCGCGATTGTAGTCCTTTACCTTTACAACTCGGTTGTGGATGTGGGTAAGTCGATTTACAAAGCATTTCTTCCGAGTTCCAGGAACAAGCTCACGGCGCATCTGGAAGAGAGGAAAGTGGTAACTACCATTAATGACACACCCACCCCGTGGGGATGGAAAAGTCACGCGACTCCGGAGAACATTGCCCGGACACACCCTGCAGCACCAAACGCACAGACGCCATGGGGATGGCGGGGCAAGCCTCATCAAACTCATAATCAACACTCCGCCCACGGTACGGGCAACACCAATGGTGCGGGTGTGCCCCACAGTCATAACGGTGGCGCATCCAGTCCGGAAGCAACTGAAAGTCCGATGGTTGGTTGGCCGTATCGAGAGGATAAATTTGAATTTACCGGTAAGGCGTACAAGGTGACACGCAAGGCAACACCCAAACGGACAAACCTACGGGCTACCTCTAAACCCTGGGGCTGGTAGTATGAGGCTGTTTGCCGTGTTTTCAGCGGCGAGCCAGGCAGCCCGGTAACGGGATATTCTCGTTACCAGGGATTTTTATACCCATCGGGATTTCCTCAACCCCCATGCTTTCATCCGGAAACGGACGAAGTAATTCCAATGCCTCGGGTTTCGGCGACCTTAGCCAGCGTGCCGCGTCTTCCGGGTTTCTCAATATAGCGGGTGAGCGGTGGTGTCCGACAGATTTCAGAACAGAGTTTGGTTCAACGGTAATGATGCTGACACTTGGCTTTTTTGAGCCGTCTTTGGCAGTGAACCAACTGGCAAGGCCACACAACAACCAAAAAGACGCATGAAGGGGAAAGACGGCATAGGGTACCTGTGGTCGGACACGGCTGTCGAACTCATAGAACCATGAAACCGCTATCAATACCCTTGCGTCCCTGGACCACGCGTCCATATACGACGGCGCAAAAGCCCGTCCTTGGTGACGCAACCTGGCGTTTGCGGTTGAAATGAGTTTGCCGTCCTTGTTACGCGGTAACTGACCATCGGACCAGTAGGGTAGAAATGGCCAGACGGCCTCGGTGGGACGGTCCAGTTCGCCATCGGCGTAAATAATCGGCAGGGTTTCCCAAATGATCGAGTCCGGCTCAGCGACCCGTCGCAGCCGGGACGGGGATATGTTGATTCTGTCAGCAGGATCCGGCGGTAAAGTTGCAGCTGGTGTCAGGCTGGTAGCCCAGGCGTAGATGTCCTTCCATTTAAGATGTGAGACCGCTGCTTTTCCACACATATCTGCTTAAAAATCGCGCTGGCGATTCGTCATTCCAGCGCTTTGTGGGCGTGGCGAAAACAACCGGGGTTATTAGCGCTTCATCTTTGAAATAATTTCGTTGGGTGTTCTGCCATTCAGCTTCTTGTACATTTTTTCTTCATCATGGCCGATGCTGAGGTCGTAGGCCAATATGTAACCCAGGGCATTCTGAAGTTCGCGGGCTGCGTCTTCACCTGCCTGCTCCTTGACAGTTGCTATGCTTTTATCAACGTCTGCGGGTGTGGAGAAATTGACCGGTTGATCCATGATGGAAACCTCCCCATCCGCCGTTGCTGACGGCGCCGCCGTCTCCGTCGTTTTCCCGCTGCTAAGTGCACTGGCTGCTTCGTCTTTTTGCTCGGCGCATGCCGATGCAAGGATCAAGAGCAAGCCGAATGCGGATACTGTAGTGAAGATTTTTTTGAGCATGTTGTAATCCTTTCCTTGATTGATTGAGCCGGAAGCC
>DATCZY010000164.1:0-3802 GCA_036525655.1 Lysobacterales bacterium
TATCTACCGTGCGCATCTCCTCGCTTGGCGCGGCCAGGGAGGTATCGGGTTTGAGCGTCGGGGTCAACTCCACATTGGAGGCATAGTCCGACTGGTCTGAAAAAGCGATCAGGTCTTCACCCGAATCCGCCAGCACGTGGAATTCATGCGACTTGTTGCCGCCGATGGCGCCGGAGTCGGCCTCCACCGAGCGAAAAAGTAAACCCAGGCGGGTGAATATGCGCGAATAAACCTCGTACATTTCCCAGTATGTCTTGTCCAGGCTGTCATCGTCGATGTGGAAGGAGTAGGCGTCCTTCATTAAAAATTCACGCGAACGCATGACGCCAAAGCGTGGACGGATCTCGTCGCGGAACTTGGTTTGAATCTGGTAGAAAGTAATCGGCAACTGCTTGTAACTGCGAATTTCACTACGGACAAAATCGGTTACGACCTCTTCATGCGTCGGGCCAAAGCAATATTCACGGCCGGCGCGGTCTTTTATCTTCAATAATTGCGCGCCAAATTTCTCCCAGCGGCCGGTTTCCTGCCATAACTCGGCCGGCTGCACGGCCGGCATCAGTATTTCCTGGTAGCCGGCTCTATCCAGTTCGTCCCGTACGATGTTTTCAACTTTACGCAATACGCGCAAACCCAAAGGGGTCCACGTGTAAATGCCGGACGTGAGCTTACGGATCATGCCGCAGCGCAGCATCAGTTGGTGGCTGACAATTTCAGCCTCGGCCGGGGTTTCCCGGGTGGTGAACAGGTGGAAATGACTGGTTTTCATTTTGAATCCGCTAAATTACCGGCAGGTCTGCTGTGCCAAAGGGCGATATTCTAGCCTGCTATGCGGGCCAGTACACGTTTCTATTTGGAAGTCTGATCTCGCGGCTTAATTGTTACAGTTTTCGGCAATATACTTTTTGGCTTCGTTCAGTGTTTCGAGACGCAAATCGTCATCCATGCGGGTGACCGTGCCATCCTCCGTTTTCACCATCACCCGGGTCGAGGGTTCCAGTTGCGCAACGATGCTGCGTCTCTGGGCGCACGCTTCTTCTGTTATTTTTTTATTTTCTTCGAATTCTTTGCGTTTGAGTGCGCGTTCATCCCGCAGTTGCTGGGCGAGGGAGGGCTGTGGTTCGGCGAGCGCGTCGGGCTCCGCAGCGGCAGTGCCTGGAGCATACGCGTCCTCGTTGATCTTGCTTTGCTCGATGGTTACCTGTTCGACGTTACCGTTTTCAGGAGGCATGTCCCCAAAGTGAACAACACCGTTCTCATCCACCCAGCGATATATCTCCTCGGCTGCCATGGCATCCGTTGCCAAGTTTGCGAGAGTGGCAATGAGAACCGCCGTCATAATAGTCACAATACGCATCTTCGTTTCCTTTTTCGAAGAAATCCCAGCTGATTTATATCATAGTTCGACGGTTCCCCCCAATAATTTGGGCGCTTTGCATGCTATTATCGGCGTCAAAACGACGTTGTGGAAATTATGATGATTGCAGATAAATCAAGACGTAGACGCGGGGTGTACCTGTTACCCAACCTGTTGACATCGGCAGCGCTGTTTGCCGGCTTTTACTCGGTGATTTCAGGTATCAACGGAAAATTCGAACCGGCCGCAATTGCAATCATTGTCGCAGGTTTGCTGGATGGGCTGGATGGGCGCGTGGCCCGCATGACCAATACGCAAAGTGATTTTGGCGAGCAATACGACAGTCTGTCGGACCTCATCTCGTTCGGGTTGGCGCCGGCCCTGCTGGCCTTCAACTGGTCGCTTTCAAGTCTCGGCGAGATCAGCACTTTTGCCGGTAAGCTCGGCTGGTTGGCGGCCTTCCTGTTCATGGCGTGCGCCGCTTTGCGCCTCGCCCGCTTCAACACGCAGGTGGGCATTGCCGACAAACGCTACTTTCAGGGCCTGGCCAGCCCGGCGGCGGCGGGCACACTCGTATTTACCATCTGGTTTTTCGTCGATAACGGTGTTGCCGGAGAAACGGTTCGCTGGCTGATATTCTTTGAGACTATCGCCCTGGGTATACTGATGTTTTCAAACGTTCGCTATTACAGTTTCAAAGCCACCCCGGGTGGTGAGAAAGTGCCTGCGACCTGGGTATTTCTGGCGTTGCTGATTATTGTTCTGCTCGCGCTCGATCCACCGGTCATGGGTATGGGTCTGGGGTTCGTTTATGTGCTCTCAGGGCTGCTTATCACCATAGCAGGGCGTCGCAACTGGAAGCTCAAGCGACATCAGCGGGCACCCAAAGAAGCGAAGGTTGAACCGGGGATGGGGTCATCAACTCCAGCCGGGAAAGCCGGTTCTGAAGAGCACAAAGATCACGGAGGCGGTAGCCCGCATGCTTAGCAACAGGCAACAGGCCTATCTCGATGCGATGGATATCGGGGTCTGGAACTTGCGTGAACCCGTCCTGCCCGTCTCAAACGCGGCAGTGAACCTTGCACAGCTGAAGCTGGGGCCCGGTAGTGGAGGGATACTGCTGGTATGTGCCGCCGATACCGATTCAGCCAGCCGCTTGGCGAATGATATCAACCGCGTGCTGGGTGGCGCCCCGGTTTGGGCGTGGCCGTTTGATGGTACGGACGCTGTTGACCTTGGCAATGCCGTTGCAGAAAACCTTTTCACCACGGTCGCTTTTTTTGGCGGTGAACTGGCCAGCCGGTTCTTTACCGGCGAACCGCCGGCTCATCTCAATTCGGCGAATATCGTACTGTTACCGTCGATGCAGGATATTCAGAGCAAAGCCGGGGCGCGCAGGGCGCTTTGGGACAGCTTTTGCCGGTCCGGCATGGTTGACCAGGGTTAGCGTACATTGAACCTGAAGGCCGATAGAGCGCATCCGCTGATCCGGCGTTTGGGGCTGGAGGACGTTGACCGTATTTACCAGATAGAACTGCTCGCCTATGCCTTCCCCTGGACGCGGGGACTGTTTGTCGAATGCCTGCGCGCCGGGTACGCTTTTTTTGGCCTGCAGGTTGGCAGGGATCTCGCCGGCTATACGATTTTTAACTGGGCAGCTGGCGAAGCGCATTTGCTCAACCTGTGCATACACCCCGAGTGGCAGCATCGCGGTTATGGCAGCCTGCTTTTGGAATATGCGATCAGCCACGTGGCAAGGAACGGCAACGAGGCCATGTATCTCGAGGTGCGAACAAGTAACAAACGCGCCGTGCAGCTATACAAAAACCGGGGTTTCAGGGTGATTGGAAGCAGGCACGCGTATTACCAGGCCGGTGACGGGCGTGAGGACGCAATCGTCATGCGCCTGGCATTCGGGTCTGCGGAACCGGAAGTTTAATCCAACAGCTTCTTAAGCTTCTTGATCTGTTCCTTGAAACCCGCGACCTTTGTCTCGTGAGTCGCCAGTCGTTGCTGCTCCTGCTCGACGACCGCGGCAGGGGCATTGTCGACAAAGCGGCTGTTACCCAGCTTGGCCTCGGATTTTTTCATGTCCGCCATTTCACGCTCGAGTAATTTGCCGAGCCTTGCCAGTTCGTCGCCCAGGTCGATGAGACCTTTGAGTGACACCAGGACTTTCAGGTCTCCAACCAGCGCGACGGAATATTCAGAGGTATCGGCATCGTCCGCAAGCCACTGGCCTATGCGGATTCTTCCGACACCTGCGAGCAGGGTTGCGAATTGCTTTTGCCTGGCCCTGTCAATGTCCGTCCCCGCCTGGAATGCGACATCCAGGATTTTGCCGGGCGCCACGTTCAGTTCGGCGCGGATGTTGCGGACACCCTGCAGAACGTTCTGCAACCAGCCGATATCTTCCTCCGCCTGTGTGTCGGTTTCACCCGCGAG
>DATCZY010000165.1:0-2610 GCA_036525655.1 Lysobacterales bacterium
GGATAAAATGATTACGAAAGGCAAGATGGAAAAGCAGATATTGCGGGAAGCGTTCAGCGATATGTTGCCGCATGAAATCACCTGGCGGCAAAAAGAACAATTTTCCGATGGTGTGGGTTACAGCTGGATCGATGGCGTGCGCGAGTACGCGAAAACCCAGGTCAGTGCGAAGCAGATGGCACATGCGGCCAAGCGCTTTCCGTACAACACGCCCATTACCGAAGAGGCTTACCTTTTCCGGCGGATATTCGAAAGCCATTTTCCGCTCGCCAGTGCCGCCGAATGCGTGCCCGGTGGACCGTCGGTGGCATGCAGCACACCGGAAGCGTTTTTATGGGACGCCAGTTTGCAACAAATGAATGATCCTTCAGGCCGTGCTGTTCGCTCGGTGCATCAGTCCGCGTATTAAGGGCAGGCCCTGATTCAGCAGCCAAGGATGAACTTCATCAACAGACAATCTCAGCAAAGATTACAACACAGGGTCAGGGAATAAGGAAAATGCTAGTTCAGAAATTTGGAGGTTCATCGCTGGCTGATGTAGAGGGCTTCGACGCCGCAGCCGGTATTATCAGCAGGGCCGCGGCCAAAGAGAAGGTCGTGGTGGTACTGTCCGCAATGTACGGTGTGACAGATCTGTTGGAAAGCGCCATAAAGACGGCCATTGCCGACGGTGATTACAAGGCAATCCTGGAAAAAATCCGTGTTAAAGAGCAGGGGATTCTGCAGAACATGGAGAAATCCGGCTGGGCCAGTCCACTGGCGACGGAGTTTTTGCAGACGCAGATGAATCGTCTCGAGTCCCGCCTGGCAGGTGTGGCTTTGCTCGAGCAGTGTCCGCCGATGGTGCAGGCGGAGCTCCTGTCCACCGGTGAAGGTTTCACCAGCCGGGTGATGGCCGATCTTTTACAGGCACAGGGCCATTCGACGCTCTGGTCGGATACCGATGTTCTGCCGCTGGCCAATGACAGTTACACCGACAGCCTGGTGGATATCGAAGCCGCCGCACCGCGTTTACGCGAGGTCGTGAGCGGCGAACACAGCATCGTGATTCTGCCCGGCTTTTATGGCTGCAATGCCCAGGGCAAGCCTCAGTTGCTGGGGCGTAATGGATCGGACTATTCGGCCGCAAGCGTAGCCGCGGCGCTACAGGCCCGGAGCTGCGAAATATGGAAGGATGTCGACGGCTTTTTTACCGCTGACCCGCGTATTGTTCCGAGCGCCAAGTGCCTCGATGAGGTCAGTTACGAAGAGGCCATGGAACTGTCGTTTTTCGGTGCCAAGGTGATCAGCGCCAAGGCACTGACACCGCTGATGGGCGCGGGCATCCCCTGCGAGATCAAAAACACCTACCACCCCGATCTGAAGGGTACGCTGATCCACGCCAATACCGAAAAGCCAACGGTCGTGAGGGGTATTTCACACCTGGATGATGTCGCCAGTATTACCATGCAGGGTGGCGGTATGCGGGGCCGGGTTGGCCTGGCGCGGCGGGTCATGGAGGCGTTGGCCAATCAGTCCATTTCGGTACTGTTGATCGTGCAGTCTTCTTCGGAATACAGCATTACGCTGTGTGTCCGCAGTGCTGACGCAGAAGCCGCGCGCAAAGCCCTGACGGGTGCATTTCACTTTGAACTGTTGCATGGCTTGATCAGCGATATTTCGCTGATGGACCAACGTTCGGTGATCACGCTGGTCGGTGATGGCATGCGCCACTATCGCGGGGTAGCGGCACGGTTTCTGAGTGCAATATCGGCCGCCGGGGTGAATGTAGAGGTCATTGCCCAGGGTTCTACCGAGTGCGCGATCACGGTTGTGGTGGAAAAGAAGTCCGCACAAGCCGCATTACGGGCTTGTCATACCGCGTTTTTCAGCCACACGAGCCATATGGATGTCATTTTGCTGGGCTGCGGCAATGTCGGCACGGCCCTGATGCGGCAATTTCAGACGCTGGACGATTCACTCGCCGCCGGTCACAAGGCATTGCACGTTCGCGCGGTTGCCAACAGCCAAAAACTGCTGGTCGGTCATGACACAATTGAACTTGGCAGCTGGCAAGAGGACCTTGAACAGCGTGGTGTCCCATGGAATTTTGATGACATTATCGCCATTCGCAAGCAACTGGGTTTGTTGAACCCGACCATTATCGACTGTACTTCCGATGATGAGTTGGCCAACCAGTACACCAAGTTCCTGGCAAATGGTTTTAACGTCGTCGCTGCCAACAAAAAGGCGAATACCAAGAGTATTGAATACTATCGCGAAATGCGCGCAACGGCGGCCCGCCATTTCCGCAAATTCATGTACGAAACCAACGTGGGCGCGGGTCTGCCGATCATAGATACGCTGCAATCACTCATCCGATCCGGTGATGAGCTCAAATCTTTCGGTGGTATTTTGTCCGGGTCCCTGTCGATGATTTTTGGTCTGTTGGAGGATGGAATCCCGTTTTCGCAAGCCGTCGAAAAAGCTATGAAACTGGGTTTTACCGAGCCCGACCCCAGGGATGACCTATCTGGTATGGACGTGGCCCGTAAGTTATTGATCATTGCGCGCGAAGTGGGCCTTGATCTTGAACTCGACGACATCGAGGTCGAACCGGTGATTGCCAAC
>DATCZY010000166.1:0-5902 GCA_036525655.1 Lysobacterales bacterium
AAGCAGCTCAATACGCTTAAGGTGCTGATCGCTCATCGCCACGTCATTGAGGAACAAACGCTGGTAGGCCGAGGCAAACAGGGCGTCCAGCAAATTCGGGTTTTTCTCGAGGACTCTCTCATTCAGTTTGACGGCTTCATACTGGTGACCGCCGGCTAAATAGAGATCGAAAAGCGCTCTTTTGACGCCCAGGTCATCTGGCTGCTCAGCGGCGACCCTGGTCATATCGGACAACGATTCGGCCACCAGTCCGACGCTCATTTTCCTGAACGCCAGCTCGCTCACCAAGCCGGTATCCAGCGGATTGATCAAGACGGCCTTTTCGATCAGTACCAGTGCCTCGCGGTGTTTGTTCTCTATGGCTTTCAGATGGGCCAGGGCAGCGAGCGCTTCCGCGTTGTTGGGTTCCAGTTCGTTGGCCTTCAATATGGCGGCGCCGTATTGCTTGGAAGTAATCCCGTTGAAGCTCAACGCTTCGGCGAATGCGACCTGCGCCGATGCCATTTGCGGCGCCAGTGCCACGGCCTTTTCAGCGGCGTAGAGCTGGTCCTTTTGCGCCGCCTGCCAGCTTGCATTGCCGAGTGCCGCACCGTCGTAAGAGGCACGTGAAAGCGCAACCCAGGCCCTGGCGAATTCAGGGTCGAGTTCAACCGCCAGTTGCAGCAGCACCAGTGCCCTGTTAACGCCCTCAGGCGTGCCTTCATCCAAAGCCGTCTGGCCTTTCATAAAGGCGTCATAGGCCGCAACATCCTTGGTGCCACCCAGGCTTTTGATTTCGATAGCGGAATCAGCAGCGGCATTCGAAGCCGCCAGTGCAGGCGTCGCCAACATAGCTTCGGCAACACCCGAGGCGATCTCGTCCTGTACCCTGAAGATATCATCCAGCGTATCGTCATAGACCCTGGACCAGATGTGCGAGCCGTCTGCGCCCCTGATCAACTGCACGGTAATACGCACCCGTTCACCCTGGCGCTGCACACTGCCCTCCAGCACCATGGCCACGCCCAAAAGCGCGGCGATCTCACGCATGTCCTCGTTCCTGTCCTTGAACTTGAATGAACTGGTGCGTGCCGCCACGCGTAAATCCGGTATCTGCGCGAGCATATGCAAAATGGTGTCGGCAAGACCATCCGAAAAATACGCCTGTTCCTTGTCTGAACTCAGGTTCAAGAATGGGATGACCGCAACCGATGCGTCTTCGGTGACCGGTTCAATCGCTGTTACTGTCGTATCTGTTGTATCTGCTGTTTCTTCGAGCGTTATGGCGGGCGTGGTTTCAACGCCCGGCGCTGTAGAGCGACTCTGGTAAATAAAATAGGCAAGCGCGACCACCAACAAGCCGATAATCGTGAGGTCGAGTGTGCGCCTGCCGTGCTTTGCCACGGACTGATCGCCACGACCGATGTCCTTTTCCTTCTTCAGGCCATCGGGCGTCATTTCGAACGCCCAGGCAAAGAACAGCGCAAACGGAAAACCGATCACAAACAGCGCCAGCAGTGTTTTGAACACCCATGGCGGCGCGCCGAAGGTCTCGAGCAGCATTTCTGCGACCTGGGCCATCAGCCACGACAGGACCAGGTAGGCAATCGCTACCCGTGTGACATTACGACGTTTGAGTTCACTGAGAAATGACAAGGCCTGTCTTCTTTATGTCCGCTGATGTTGCTAAGCATAGTCGTTTAACAAGGGAATACCAAAACTAATGCGAATAAAGGAGTCTGGCACTTTACTACGGTCAATAATATTTATTTTCTAATACATTCTCTTGTTGAATTAATGCTCTTTCTAACTTACGCTACGAAATTAGTGTTAATTAATTGTTAACACACTTTAGAGGAGACTGAAAATGCAAAGGTGGAGATCATTAAATTTAACGTTATTGTTTACTGCCATGTTTATCAGCGTACCTGCCTTGTCGCAGGAAGCTGACGACGATACCGATGAGGCAGCCTTGCTTGAAGAGGTAATCATTACCGGTTCACGTATACGTCAAAACCCCGTTGATACGCGCACCCCTGTCCAGTTCTTTAATGAGCAGGATATGGATATGACCAGTTCGATATCGGCCGCGGAGTACCTGCAAAGATTACCCATTACCGGTTCAGCCATCAATCGCCTGAATAACTCTTCGGGTAATCTCGGTTTCCCGCCTGATGGTGCAGGTATTGGTGCTGGTGCATCCGAGATCGATCTGCGCAACCTGGGTTCAAAGAGAACCCTGGTGCTGGTTGACGGTCGCCGATGGATACGCGGTTCTTCCGCGTCCGGTGTTGCAGGTTCGGTAGATATGAACAGCATCCCCAATAACGCGGTTAAATCCATCGAAATTTCGCTGGACGGCGCATCTGCGGTATACGGTTCTGATGCCATAGCCGGTGTTGTTAACATCGTCACCATAGACGATTACGAAGGCTTCAAGGCATCGGCTTATTACGGCCAGTACTCAAAGAATGATGGCGAGTCCACCGAAGTTGATGTTCGTTGGGGCGCCAAGTCTGACCGTGCACGGGTGCTCATTGACATGACGTGGACAAAACAGAATGAAGTTAACGCGGGTGACCGTAAGATTTCTGAATACGCCATCCAGGGTTTCCCCTATGGCTTGAGCTCGGGCACACCGGAAGGCCGTATCGTATTTACAGATCCGCGTATCGGCCAGACTCTAAGCATCACGTCTTACAAGGCCAACCCGGTTTATAACCCAAACTGCTGGGCAACAGGGTCATCCACGCCGGGTTGTGATGATTTCCAGGGGTTTACGCTCGATGATCGTTTTAACTATCAGCCGTATAACTTCCTGCTAACGCCAAACAGGCGTGTAAGCATATTTGCCAAGTCGGAATACGATATCACCGACACGACCATGTTCCGCATGCTGGCTAGCTTTAACCAACGCAAATCCACCAGCCGGGCTGCGCCCGAACCGCTGTTTTTTGGTCCTGACGCCGGTGCTGGCACAATTTTGGACAACCTGCTCTGGCCGGCCGATCACCCGTACAACCCGTTTGGAATCGACATGGGTCCGGACAGTTTCGTATTTACCGGTCGCAGACCAATCGAAGCCGGTCCACGTGTGTTTGATCAGACGGTCGACACCTGGTACGTATCAGCAGGCGTCGATGGTTCATTTGATATTAGCGGCAGCAAAATATATTGGGATGCGACGGCCATCTGGTCACGGAATAACGCCACCCAGATCAAGCATGGGGCTTTCAATGCACAAAATATCGCGCTCGCCCTCGGCCCTTCCGACGCATGCGCTGCGACCCCTGGTTGCGTGCCGCTTAACTGGGTAGGTCCGAATACCATGACACAGGAAATGCTGGACTTCGTGACCTTTGTGCAAAAAGATGTCAGTGACCAGGACTTACTGGACTTTTCATTGAATTTCACCGGTGAATTCGGTGGGTTTGCCGCCGGTCCAATTGGCTGGGCAGCCGGTTATGAACATCGCGAGGAAGACGGTAGCTTTACACCTGACTCCATCGTATCCAAAGGCTTTACAGCCGGCGTTCCTGCCAGTCCGACCGATGGCGGTTTTAACGTCGACGAGATTTTCGGCGAAGTACTCGTGCCCGTTTGGCGCAGCGACAACGGTGGAAGGTTTGACCTCTCCGGCGCACTTCGCTGGTCAGACTATGACCTGTTTGACAGCGACACTGTCTGGAGCGCAGGTGCCAACTACGCGCCGACCGGCGACCTGGTATTCAGGGTCAATTACGCGCAGGGATACAGGGCGCCCAATATTGGTGAGCTGTTCAATACCGGTTCGAGATTTGATGCGGGTATCGTTGATCCGTGCTCAAATGTACAGCCCGAAAATGCTGCAAATTGCGCAGCGCTTGGTGTGCCCGCTGACTTTGTCAGCCCCAATCCTCAACTCAGCGTGACGACGGGCGGCAACCCGTTGCTGACGCCGGAAACATCCGATACCTTCACCGCGGGATTTACATGGCAAATCGCCGCGGCTGAAAACTGGGGTGGTATCGATGGTCTGCTCTTCGAACTGAACTACTATGACATCAGCATCGATGACGCCATACAACCACCGGATGCGCAGGATGTGCTCATCCAGTGTGTGCAAACTCTGGACCCCTTCTTCTGTAACAATGTTTCACGCGCACCTGGTGGAACGGTACAGCGTGTTGATGGGATACTCCTGAATATCGGCGGAATTGACACAAGCGGCTTCGACTGGAAAGTTGAGTTAACCACCGAGGAAAAGAGCTGGGGACATCTGCGGTTTCAATGGTTGAGCACGTATCTGCTCGACTACACTGAAACCATCGCCGGCCCTGACGGCGACGTGAAAATCAAGCGGGAAGGAACCGAGCTGGGTTCGCCCGAGCGTGCATTTGTAGAGTTCAAGTCCACCTTTAACATTGACTGGTTTATGGGTAACTGGTCTGCACGGCTCGCCTTCCAGTACTACGACTCCATTGATGAAGAGTGTGGCGGCAGCGTCGCGGCTTTCGAACTGTGGGATGACTTCTGCAGCAATGGACAGGATGGCAACAAGATCCCGAGCACCCTGTTCACCAATTTGCAGGCTTCCTATAGCCCAGACTGGGGTAAAGAAGGTCAGTGGACATTCCAGGTTGGCGTAGACAATGTGTTCGACGAAACCATTCCATTTTGTGCTTCTTGTGACCTGAACTCATTCGATGGCACCCTGTACCCGATTCCGGGTGCGTTCTGGTATGGACGGGTTGTCTTTCAGATAGACTGATCCGGTTTTTACAGGTAAAGGAAAACGGCCCCGAACGGGGCCGTTTTTTTTTTGGATCCGGGGTCCACGGTCATCCCCAATCAACCCGGCTGGCTGAAACGTAATCCATTTGAGTGTATAACCATTAATAACCAATAACAGGTTCGCTGGATCGCAGATGCGTCGTCAATTGACTTTATTCGTTTTAGGCACGGTATACGTACTGTGCTGCGGCTGTGCCAGCTACCCGGTCAACCCCCCGCTTACACACATCGATGACAACAGCGGTTACCGCATGAGCAACCTGGCGCTGGGTGAGAAGAACAGCGACGACCTGTTCGTGATCCTGGGCCTCTCCGGCGGCGGTGTCCGCGCCGCGGCCCTGGACTACGGCGTCATCCGCTACCTCGACCGCATACGCTTTGGTGCGGATAACCGCAGCCTGCTCGATGAAGTGGACCTGATCAGCAGTTCCTCAGGTTCGAGCATTCCCGCCGCCTATTACGGCCTGTTTGGCCAGGCGGCATTCCTGGATGATTTCGTCGACGATGTTTTGTACCAGGCATTTCAAACCGGGATCAAGAGAAGTCTCCTGAACCCGTTCGAGTGGCCGCGCCTGGCGTCGGGTAAATTCAGCCGCGGTGACCTGGCGGTTGAATACTTCAACAAGCACGTCTTTGCCGGACATACCTTTGCGGATATGCAGCGGCAACGCCCCTTTATCATGCTCAATGCCACCGACATGGGGGTCGGCTCGCAATTTTCCTTCGTACAGGGGTACTTCGACCTGATCTGTTCGGACCTGTCGCAAGTTTCGGTTGCCCGCGCGGTCACTGCATCTCTGGCATTCACCCCGGGATTTACGCCCATCACCCTGAAAAACTACAACGACGGGCGATGCGGTTATATAACGCCTGCCTGGGTGCAGGACACGCTGGACGCCGGCGCCGAGGCGGACCCTCTGATATACGCCGCCGCGAAGAATATGCTCAGTTACGCGGCCATCGACAGGCGGCCCTACATACACCTTCTGGATAGTGGTATTTCAGACAACATGGGTATTCGCACGCCACAGCTCGCGTTCAAGATCGCCAACCAGTTTGAACAGGTGAAGGAGGGCGGCATCAAAAAGCTGGTGGTGATACTGGTCGATGCCAAGCCAAAGACCGATTTCAAGGGTGATCTTAAGGCCAA
>DATCZY010000167.1:0-12883 GCA_036525655.1 Lysobacterales bacterium
TTGGCTGCTGAATCAGGGCCTGCCCTTAATACGCGGACTGATGCACCGAGCGAACAGCACGGCCTGAAGGATCATTCATTTGTTGCAAACTGGCGTCCCATAAAAACGCTTCCGGCGTGCTGCACGCCACCGACGGTCCACCGGGCACGCATTCGGCGGCACTGGCGAGCGGAAAATGGCTTTCGAATATCCGCCGGAAAAGGTAAGCCTCGTCGGTAATGGGCGTGTTGTACGGAAAGCGCTTGGCCGCATGTGCCATCTGCTTCGCACTGACCTGGGTTTTCGCGTACTCGCGCACGCCATCAATCCAGCTGTAACCCACACCGTCGGAAAATTGTTCTTTTTGCCGCCAGGCGATTTCATGCGGCAGCATATCGCTGAACGCCTCCCGCAATATCTGCTTTTCCATTTTACCTTTCGTAATCATTTTGTCCCTTGGGTTCTGGGACATTGAAACGTCCAGGAACTCGCGGTCCAGGAACGGTACGCGGGCTTCAACACCCCAGGCTGACATCGCCTTGTTGGCCCGCAAGCAGTCGTAGCTGTGCAGACGCGATAGCTTTCGTATCGTTTCCTCATGGAAAGAACGCGGGTCGGGTGCTTTGTGGAAATACAGGTAGCCACCGAAAATTTCATCGGCACCCTCACCCGAGAGCACCATCTTTATACCCATGGCATGAATTTTCCTTGCCAGCAGATACATGGGCGTGGCGGCACGTATGGATGTCACATCGTAGGTTTCAATGTGGTAGATCACCTCATCCAACGCGTCGAGACCCTCCTGCAGGGTAAATTCGAAACCGTGGTGGATGGTGCCGATATGCGCTGCAACCTTGGCCGCTGCCGCGAGATCCGGCGAACCGTTGAGTCCGATCGCAAAAGAGTGCAGACGCGGCCACCAGGCCGGGCTGCGTTCATCGTCTTCCACACGCATGCTGGCATGCTTCTGCGTGACGGCGGCGATGATGGATGAATCCAGTCCGCCGGAAAGCAGAACACCGTAGGGCACATCCGTCATCAGGTGACTGATGACCGACTTTTCCAACGCCTTGTTGATGGCTTTAACGTCCGTTTCGGCGTTTTCAACCGCAGAATAATCCTGCCAGTCACGTTGATAATAAGGTTTTGGCTGATCGTCCCCGCTGCTCCAGTAATGTCCGGGCGGAAACTCCATCACCACCGTGCAAACGCCCATCAGGGCTTTCATTTCCGATGCCACGTACAGCTGGTGCTCGTCATCGAAACCGTAATACAGTGGAATAATGCCGATCGGATCGCGTGCGATCAGGTAACTGCCCTTGCTTTCATCGTATAACACGAACGCGAACATGCCCTGGAGGTCGTTCAGAAACTCGCTGCCTTTTTCCAGGTACAGCGGCAGGATAACTTCACAATCAGATTCGGTGGCAAACGCAAATGGCTGCTTCAAGGACTTGCGTAAAGCCTTGTGATTGTAAATCTCACCATTGACCGCCAGTGATTGCTTACCGTCAGGCGAGAGCAGCGGCTGGGCGCCCGTATTGACATCAACAATGGCCAGACGCTCGTGCGCAAGAACCGCACCTTCACAAACGTGAACGCCACTCCAGTCCGGTCCACGGTGGCGCATCAGGCGGGATTGGCGCAACGCCACCTGCCGCAATGCCTGCAAATCCCCACTGATATTAAGTACTGAAAAAATAGAACACATATTTTAAGAAAACCTCAAAGGTATTGATTCGGGTCGAACCCTGCATGATACGTTCAGATTGCGCATCATGGAACCGGCAAATTGGTACTTTTTTAATACTTGTCGCTTGCAGGCTCAAGCCCCGGTAAAACAAGGCGCTTTTTCAGGCGCATTGCAACAACGCGCTTCCCGCTTGCTGAGGGGTGCATTCCGGTGTCCGCAGACCGAACCGGCTTAACTGTTCGAGTTGAAAACCGCTATGATTGGCAATGTATGAGGAAGCTTTTCAAATGGTTGTCGTTGTCGATTATTGCATTGGCGGTATGCGTCGCTGCAGTTCTTTACAACCCCGGGCTTATCAGGGGTCCGCTGGAGCGATATCTCAGCAAACTCGCAGGTTATTCAATAACGATTGAGGGCAACGTGGGCATTGCTGCCGGCCGCCTGATCGAAATCACCGCCAATGACATTCATGTTTCCGGACCGGACTGGGCCGGCAGGAAAGACCTCGTTGCCGTCGGGCATCTGAACCTGGCTCTTCAAACCACTTCAATCTTCAAAGATATCGTGGTCATAGAGTCCCTCCAAGTGGACAAGCTGCAACTGAACCTCGAAACAAACGCCGGGGGTGACGGCAACTGGCCACGTAAAAAAACGCCCAGTCCAAAAAGTGACCACGAAGATGACGGCAGTATCGTCATTTTCAAACAAATCCAGGCCAATGACGCGACCCTGCGTTACCGAAACGGTAAAACCGAAGCTGAACACGTCTTCAATATTGTTTCCCTGAAACACCACCAGCAGGCGGACGGCATGCTGCACACGACCCTGAATGGCGCTCTCAACGATAGGCCGGTCGAATATATGGACACCATCGGCCCCTACCGCAACCTCCTCGATGGCCGCGCGATAAGCTATACCGCAACCGGTCATTTTGGTGAATTGGCGCTCAAGGGTGAGGCCTTGATCGATGACCTGCTGAAACCCCGGCAACCAATATTCAGTTTTGACCTGCAAGGCCCGGATATCGATGAAATAACGGCCATGCTCGGGGCGGGTGACCTCGGGAGCGGTGATTTCTCCCTGCATGCTAAAAGCGCCCGGGTCGACGGCGCTTACACTGCCGGTATCAAGGGGGAAATAGGTGATATTTCCCTGGACGTTTCGGCACAGACTTCCGACATCTCACAGCTGGACAAGCTCGACCTGACGGTGGCGGCTAAAGGCCCGAATCTCGATTCCCTGACACGTGTATTTGGAATCGAAAAATGGCCGGGTAATCCCTTCAGCCTGAACGGAAAGATACACAGGGACGGCCGTTCATTGAATATTCCCGTGCTGACCCTGGATATTGGCGGGACAAAACTACTTTTGGATGCGAAATTCACCAACTTTCCCGGTCTTGACGCCTCCCGGGTCAAGCTGACGATAACGGGCGATGACATTGCCCAATTCCGTAAGCTGCTAAATATTTCGGGACCGGCCAGCGGGGCTTTTGAATTGAATGGTACGCTGGATGTTTCACCCGAAGGTGCGGAGTTGCTCGACGTTGATTTTGTCAACTCGCTCGGACACGTCACCCTTGCCGGAACACTCGGCCCGTCGCCGGCCTATATTGGCAGCAAGCTCGATTTGCACATCAATGGCGACAATGCGAATTCGGTCATGGCCGGCTTTGGATGGGACATTTTGCCGGAACAGCCCTTTAAGCTGAGTAAGCGCCTTGAAGTGACAAAAGGCGGTTTGCTTGTTGACCAGGGCACGCTCCTGACCATTGGGGATGAAGTCCTGGAAGCGGGCGGTTTTGTTGCATTTGATCGTGGCGGGAAGGGCACCGGGTTGGATGTGAATATCAGCGGCAAACACCTGGCGCAGGTGCTCGGGCGTGACGCGGGGGGGCCTTATGTACCGGACAGTTCCTACAAACTGGGAGGCCACGTCAAGATACTGGAAGAAGGTTTACGCCTGGAGAACACGGAACTCGAAATCGCAGACGCCAGGCTCAAAGCCGATGGTTTGATAGCGCTGAACAGTCAACTTTCCGGGACGGGGCTGGACTTTAAGTTAAACGGGGACGATCTTTCATCCCTGAAAAACTTCAAAGTCATTGGCAACACCCTGGATATTTTCGTTCCGGGTCAACCCTACGAGGCCGCCGGTCGTTTCACCGTTGACAAAAGCGCCTGGAAATTCAGCGGGGTAAACGGGAATATTGGTAAAGCAAACGTTGATTTAGACGTCCTGATCAGCAGGCAAGATGAGTGGGAAGGTTCAAACGTTCGTTTCTCCGTGAAGGGGCCTGATTTGAATGGTTTCCTGGTTAAAAAGGATGAACCGGGCCTGCCCTCCGGCGCATTTGAATCCAGCGCCCGGGTCATGTTGTCGGGTCACAGGTTGAGCATCGAGGACTTCAATTTCAGCAACAACAATGCCCGGGGGAAAATCGACATGGATATCGGCTGGCCCGTCGATAAAAGCATCGATGCGCGTTTCAACGTGGATGTCGCGGGTGACGACATTCGCAATTTTCTGCCTCACTCAGATCTGTTTGAAGCGGAAAAAGCGGCCTTTCAATTGAGCGCAGCCGGTAAAGTGCAGGATGATCAACTCAATGTAGATCACTTCAATGCCAAAGTCGGTAACCTGCAGGCTACGCTGGAAGGCAGGGTGATCAATCACCCCGAAGATGAAAACGCAGAGCTCTCCTTCAATATCTCATCTGCGGATATCTCGAAAATCGGTCAACTCCGTGGCGAGGCTCTCCCCCCGATGGCATTGGACATCAAGGCCAATTTCGTTGGAAGCGCGGAGCAGTTTGCTTTGCGGAAGCTGGTTGGCTCGCTCGGAGAAAGCCGCCTGAACGGTGATCTCGATGTATCGTTCAAAGGTCCTAAACCGGACATCAAGCTGACGGCAACGTCTGATTACATAGATATCCGCCCTTTCCTGAAGCAAAATCATTCGAAGGCAAAAGCCGGCACCACCCCCAAAGCGGACCGTTTGATACCGGCCATACCGATACCGCTGGATGCTTTTACGGTCGTTGATATGAATATCCGGTTGGATGTTTCCGAATTGCAATACCCCTCAAACAACATCAGGAACCTGATCCTGAATATCGAGCAAAGATCGGGTAGCCTGCTTTTACAGAAATTCTCATTTGAAGCGCCGCGTGGAAAACTCGATGCCGCGTTGTCCATTACGCCTGACGATACCGGCAAGGCCGATGTGACAGTCAATCTCAGTACCGAGGGTTTCGTCTATAACTACTCCGGCCTGCCGAAAGACAAACTGGAACACGTCCCCGCATTTGATATCGATTTCCACGCCGGCGGAAAGGGTGCCGACCTGCGGGAAGTGGCCGGCAACCTGAACGGTTCACTTTACGTGGGAAGCAGCGGTGGAAATGCGGAAAACGTCGACCTGGGCGTCCTGAATACATTCGTGCTGGAGGAGATCTTCAGCTTGATCCTGCCGAAATCCAAACAGACATATGATACCCAGTTCAGCTGTATTGCCGCCATCGTGGACATATCGGATGGCCTGATGAAAACCAATCCTGCACTTGCATTTACAAGCCAGCGGGTCATCGTGGTTTCCAAGGGGACCCTGGATTTGAAAACTGAAAAAATGAACTTCAACTTCAACGCAACACCAAGCAACGCGTTGAAAATCAGTGCCACCGAAGTTTTTCAGCCCTATATCCTGATAAGTGGCACGCTGGCAAAACCGAGTATTGGAGTCGACCCCGGTAAGACCGTATTGCATGGGGGGGCCGCAATTGCCACCCTCGGTACGTCCGTGCTGGCAAAGGGCGTGCTCGACCGGTTAGGCACCGCCCTTGAGGTGTGTGAGGATATGCTCAAAAAGACGCCACAGAAAAAATAAATACCCGGGGCGGACGGCCGTGACCACCTTCAGCAGTTAACGCATACCTGCCTGGAGTTTCGCCAGTGCTTCGCTACCCGGGTTCAGTTCTTCGAACTTGAGATCTTTCATCGGCGTGGCCGAAGTGCGATAAATGCGGTGCATATCGGGTAATTCTGCATTGACGTATAACAAACCGGTGACAACCTCGCCCTGCGCACGTTGCCGTTCGAGATAACGCATCACCTTACTGCGGTCGGTGGCATCGTACCCGCTATCGGCTTTCTTTAGCAGCAACCTCGAGCCATCGTGCAAGTCAACGACGATACTGGTTCCCTCTGCATAACTGACCTTGATCTCACTGCTCGGCGGGATAAAGTCGGTCTGCGAGGCCGGGTGATAATGATCCCGTGTGTAGGTATAGCTCTTGGTCGAGCCTTCGTGATTGTTGAAGGTGACACAGGGTGAAACCACGTCGAGGATGGCGCAGCCGGGATGCATGATACCGGCCTTGATCAGGGTGACCAACTGTTCGCGGTCGCCCGAAAAGCTCCTGGCGACAAAACTGCTGCCCATCGATATCGCGGTGGATACGGCATCGATGTTCTTCCACTGGTTGATATCGCCTTTCTTGGATTTGCTACCCTTGTCCGCCGCGGCCGAGAACTGGCCCTTGGTCAGACCATAGACGCCATTGTTCTCGATGATGTAAAGCATGTTCAGATTGCGCCGCACGGCGTGACCGAACTGTCCGAAGCCGATCGACAACGAATCGCCATCTCCGGAGACGCCAATACATACCAGGTTACGGTTACCGGCGTGGGCGCCAACCGCCACCGACGGCATGCGTCCGTGTACCGAGTTGAAGCCGTGTGCGCCGGAGAGAAAGTAAGCGGGGGTTTTTGACGAACAGCCAATACCGGAAAGCTTGATCACCCGCTCCGGCGGCATCGACAACTCCCAGAACGCCTGCACAATCGCCGCGGTGATGGAGTCGTGTCCGCAACCGGCGCAAAGCGTCGACAAGGCGCCTTCGTAGTCGCGTTTGAGCAAACCAATTTCATTTCTGAGTTGGCCGGGCAGGTCGATTCTTGGTTTTTTGATGTAGCTCATGCCACGTCCTTCACAGACAAGTGTTCGCAAACACCTTCAACCACGCAGGAACTGGGGATCGGCATGCCGCTGTAATGCAGCACCGGCACCAGCTTGCGGGCATCGGTATTGGTTTCGAGGATTAATAATGAACGCAATTGCGCATCGCGATTTTGTTCGACGACAAAAATCGTATCGTGTTGCTCCACGAAACGGGTGACCTCGCCGTTGAACGGAAAAGCCTTTACACGCATGTAATCTGCGTGGATGCCTTTTTCGCGTAGCTCATCCAGTGCTTCGAGCACGGCGCCGTCTGAACTGCCGTAAGCGATAATTCCAAAGCCGGTCGGTTCTTCCGCCGTTGTCAGCAGCGGCCGCGGCACGAGGGTCCTGGCGGTTTTCCACTTGACCAGCAGGCGGTCGACCAGATCTTTGTACTCTTCTGAGCTCTCGGTGTACATGCCGTGCTTGTTATGACCCGAGCCACGTACAAAATACGCCCCCTTAGCGTTTTCACCGGGCAAAGTCCGGGCCGCAATACCGTCACCATCGACATCCAGGTAACGATAGAATTTTTCCAGCTTATCCACATCCTCGGAGCTTAAGACCTTGCCCCGGTCAGGCCGGTAGTTGTCGTCCCATTTGAGCTCGGGAATCATCCAGTCGTTCATGCCGATATCCAGGTCGGACAGCACAAATACCGGTGTTTGCAGACGATCGGCGAGGTCGAAGGCCTGGACCGCCATCTCAAAACACTCGTAGGGGTTCGCCGGAAACAATAGCGGGTGCTGCGTATCGCCATGCGAGGCATAAGCGCACATCATGATGTCGCACTGCTGTGTGCGGGTGGGCATACCGGTGGAAGGTCCGACGCGCTGGACATCGAAAAACACGGAAGGGATTTCGGTGTAATAGGCAAAACCGATGAACTCACTCATCAGTGAAATACCGGGGCCTGATGTCGGTGTGAACGCCCTCGCACCCACCCAGTTGGCGCCCAGAACGGTGCCTGCGGCGGCCAGCTCATCTTCCGCCTGCACGATGACGTAGTTTTTCTGGCCGGTTTCCTTGTCGATGCGGAACTTCTTGCAATAGAACTTGAACGCATCCATCAGGCCGGTTGACGGCGTAATCGGATACCAGGCGCCAACGGTCGCGCCGGCATAAACACAACCCAGGCCGGCGGCGGAATTACCATCGATCATGATGTGCTTGCTGTTGTTACCCATGGTCTCGGCACGGATCGGAAGCGGGCAGTTGAAGTTGTCATTGGCGTAATCGAAGCCGAGTTTAATGGCCTTGAGATTACTTTCCACCAGCTTGGGCTTGCTGGCGAAGGTTTCTTCAATCAGTGTGGTTATGACCTGCATATCGATATTCAGCAGCGCCGCCAGGACGCCCACGTAAGCGATGTTTTTCATCAGGATACGTACACGCGCGTCGCTGAAGTTCTCATTACACAACTTGGCCAGGGGTACACCGAGAACCGTGATATCGGTACGGCTCAACTGCCGTTCGCGCGGCCAGGTCGAGTCATAGATCAGGAACCCGCCGGGGGTGACGTTTTCCATGTCCTTTTGATAGGTCTGGGCATTCAGCGCAACCATGACATCCACCCGTTTGGAGCGGGCCATGTAACCCTTGTGGTTTGCGCGTATGCCGTACCAGGTCGGCAGACCCTGGATGTTGGATGGAAACAGGTTTTTGCCGGTCACGGGTATGCCCATGCGAAAAAGCGCCTTCAACAACAGGCCGTTGGCGCTCGCGGAACCCGTCCCGTTGACCGTGCCGATCTTCAATACAAAATCATTTACCCGGATTTCTGACATGGGGTTTTTCCATTGCTGTGCTGTCCGTTGTAATCAATCGCCCGCGGGAACTTGAATAGTGATTTCTGCATATCCCAGGCCGACGTTGGGCAACGCTCGGCGCACAGGCTGCAATGGATACACAAGTTCTCATCCTTGACCATGATCCGCTTGGTCTGTTTCAAGGGTTCGGAAACGAATAGTGGCTGTTCCGGGTTCCACCTGGGTGCTTTCAAGAGTTCGAGCAGGTCGACCTCTTCTTCAACATCGGTTGTCATGCTCAGGCATTGCGTCGGGCAAATGTCCAGGCAGGCATCGCACTCGATACACAGGGAGTCAAAGAATACCGTCTGGATGTCGCAGTTCAGACAGCGCTCGACCTCCTGTTGCGCCTGCTCGGCGGTAAAGCCCAGCTCGACCTCGGTGGTCAGGTCCTTGAATCGCTGCGACAGCGCGACGTGCTCCATCTTGCGCCGTGCGGCAGGATCAAAATCGTTCGAGTAGCTCCACTCGTGCATACCCATTTTACGACTGCCGAGATTCATCAAAACCGGCAGACGGTCGTGCAGGTCTTCGCCCTTGCAGTGACGGTGGATGGAAATGGCAGCCTGGTGTCCATGTTCTACGGCCCAGATGATGTTCTTGGGTCCAAATGCCGAATCACCGCCAAAAAACACACCCGGCAAGGTCGATTCAAAAGTGGTTTTATCAACCACCGGCACGTCCCACTGGTCAAACTCTATGCCCAGATCGCGCTCGATCCACGGGAAAGCGTTGTCCTGGCCGATGGCGAGGATGACGTCATCGCAGGGAATGGTGACCTCACCGACCGTCAACTGGTTGACGATGCGGCCATATTCGATTTCGTATTCCACCTTCTTGAAGACCATGCCAACCAGGCGGCCATCCTCGATGACGAATTCCTTGGGTGAGTGGTTGACGACGATTTCGACGTTTTCCTCTTCGGCGTCCTCGAGTTCCCACTCGGAGGCCTTGAAGAAATCGCGCGGTTTACGCGCCATGACCTTGACGCTCTCGGCCCCCAGTCTCAAAGAGGTGCGGCAGCAGTCCATCGCCGTGTTACCCACGCCGATGATCAGCACACGCTTACCGATGCTTTCGAGGTGTCCGAACGCGACCGACTCCAGCCAGGTGATACCGATATGGATATTGGCGTCACCCTCTTCGCGGCCCGGCAGGTCCAGTTCCTTGCCCTTGGGTGCGCCGGTGCCGACGAATACCGCATCGTAGCCTTCGGCCAGCAGGGCTTTCATGCTCTTGATGGGGTGGTTAAGACGCAGGTCAACACCCATGTTGACGATGTTGTCAATTTCCTCGTTGAGCACCTTACCCGGCAGACGAAAAGAAGGAATATTGGAACGCATCAATCCACCCGGCTCGGCCAGGGCTTCAAATATGGTGCATTCGTAACCCACCGGCATCAGGTCGTTGGCCACTGCCAGCGACGCGCAGCCGGCCCCGATCAGGGCGATTTTCTTGCCGTTTTTTTGCGTCGGAATGATGGGCAGACGGTCGCTGATGTCGGCGGCACGATGGTCCGCAGCCACACGCTTGAGGCGGCAAATCGCCACCGGCTTTTCGTTGGTGCGCCCGCGCCGGCAGGCCGGTTCGCAAGGCCGGTCGCAAACCCGCCCGAGTATGCCCGGGAAAACATTGCTTTCACGGTTAAGGATATAGGCGTCGGTGAATTGTCCCTGCGCTATTTTACGGATGTATTCGGGCACATCCGTGTGCGCGGGACAGGCCCACTGGCAGTCCACTACTTTATGATAATAATCAGGGTTATTGACGTTGGTGGGCTTCATTCCTGATCCCCAAGCTTCTCCACTTGCTCTTCCCGTTTGGCCGCGCAAGGGGCAAGGATAACCGTTTTATCTGGGCAAATCACCATTGAATGTTTCTCATTCTTAAAGGGTTTATGACTGCAATTAACAGCGCCTGTTGTATTTGACATGACAAGCCCTGCCAACCGCTAGTGCTTTGTTCTTGTACAAACGTGCGGAAAAACCGAAATTGTCCGAAAAGCCGGCGTTTGTGCTTCATGCGGGCGTACCTGGTCCGCATGGTAAAAGGGAAGTTCGACCCATGCCGGACTTCCCTTGCTGCTTCAAGTCTGGCCCGATGGTCTCCTAGAGTATGTGATCGAGCGCCTCCATCAAGCGGGTGACCTCTTCCTTTTGGGTGTAATGGACGAACGACAGACGCACCACTCCCCGCTCGGGAGGTATACCCAGTGCTTCCATCAATCGATAGGCATAACAGTTGCCTTTGGCGATGCCGATTTTCTGCTTGGCGAGCGCCGCCGCAATCTCCGCAGGATCGCGGCCATCGACGGTAAATGAAACCGTCGGTGCGCGATGCTTGGTAACCGCCTTGCCGATCAGGTGCACCGATTTGCGCTGCGACAGGAAATCCAGCAAAGGCCGCAGGTTTCTGCGTTCGGCATGCTGAAACAGGGCCCGCACCCGGGACGTTTTGCGGTTTGGCGTGACTTCGGCATCGCCAAAATGTTGTGCGTACACGGCCTCGAAGTAGTCGATCACACCATTGACGGATGCAATCTGTGCGTGATCCGGACCCGCCGGGGTAAACCGTGCGGTCGGGTGATCTGCTTTGAAAAAGTGACCCTGGTTGGGCAGCAGTTCATTGATGGCCTTGCGCATGACCATCACACCAAGGTGGGGGCCATAGACCTTGTAAAGGGAGAACAGGTAAATATCGGCGCCGAGCGCATCCACATCCGGCAGACCGTGGCCCGCGTAGGAAACACCGTCAACGATGGCCATGGCCCCTGCCGCGTGGATTTTATCGGTCCACTCGCGCACCGGATACATACTGCCAACGATATTGGAGCAATGCGTGAAGGCCACGACACGGGTTTTTTCATTCAGCAACGCATCCAGGCCGGCCGGCTCCAGTTCGGCGCTCTGCGGGTCGATCTGCCACTCGCGTATCACCACGCCATCCGCCTCGAGCCTGCGCCACGCACCCACGTTGGCCTCGTGATCCTGGTTTGTGACGATGACCTCGTCACCCGGCTTGAGGTGCTGGCGCAGGGCCTGCGCCACCACATAGGTATTCTGTGATGTCGATGGACCAAAATTGACCTCATCCTCCGCCACGTTCAGCCACTGGGCCATGCGCGCGCGCGCCCGGTCCATTTGCAGGCCCGCGCGGTGTGAGGGTTCAAAACCATAGTAGGGCTGGACCTTTGTTTCGAGATAGTAACGGTGCAGTAACTCGATCACCTGTCCGCAGGCGTAGGAACCACCGGCGTTTTCGAAGTGTGCAAAACCCTGCAGTGAAGGTTCGCTGAAAGCCGGGAACTGGCTGCGGATAAAACCGAGATCAAAATCAGTCATAAAGTTCTCTATTAGTTGTTCACCAATAACACCGCACCCTAACGACGAGGGGCGGCACCTGCTTCAAAAAAGCTTCAGGCGTTATCCAGCCCGGCGTAGTACTGCCTGAGAATCTCTATCACCTCGGGCCGCCCGAACTCGGGTGGCACCGGTGCGCCTTCGGACAACATGGCGCGCTGTTGAGTGCCGGAAATGTGAATCCGGTCGCTATCGTCATGCGGACAGGTTTTACCCGTCGCCATACCGAAACACCTTTTACAGTAGAAAGTAATGTCAATTTTAAGCGGCCGTGTTTCGAGCGCGCCCTTCCACAGGGTATTGAAAATATGGTGCGCATCGAACGGACCGTAATAATTGCCCACGCCGGCGTGGTCGCGGCCAACGATAAGGTGTGAACAGCCAAAGTTTTGGCGGATCAGGGCATGCAGCAGCGCCTCGCGTGGCCCCGCATAGCGCATTTCAATCGGATACCCCGCCTGGATGACCGTGCCTGGAACAAAGTAATTATCGATCATCGCCTGGATGGCCCGGGTGCGCACGTCTGCCGGGATATCCCCTTCTTTGAGCTTGCCGAGCACCTGGTGGATAAACACGCCATCGGTCACCTCTATGGCAATCTTGACCAGGTGTTCGTGGGCGCGCTGCATCGGGTTACGGGTCTGAAACGCGGCCACCGATGACCAGCCGTTTTCCAGGAACATGGCGCGCGCCTGGGCCGGGCGGATGTACAGATCGGGATATTTTTCCGGATACTCACCTTCGGAAATACAGGTCACGCGGCCGGCCAGGTTGATCTCGCCCTGCTCCAACACCTTTTTCACCCCCGGGTGGGCCGCATCCGTGGTCCGGTAAACGTGCTCGCACTCCAGCGTCTTGTTGGGAGCATACTTTTCGGTGACCTCCATCAGGGCGAGGATTTCACCGCTTTGTCCATCGACCAGCGCGACTTCTTCTTCCACGTGTATGCTGTCGGCAAGCGGCTTTTCGCAGGAAAGCGTGATGGGTATCGGCCAGAACACGCCGTTTTTGAGCTTCATGTCAAAACAGACCCTGCGCCAGTTGCC
>DATCZY010000168.1:0-2754 GCA_036525655.1 Lysobacterales bacterium
ACGCCCTTCGACTCGACCGTCTCCTTGTTGATGGACATAGCGGACCCCGTCAATAGCGTCTTCGTCTTTATCCTGCTCATCTTCGCTTTACGGTCGAAACTCGATGTCTCTCCTCCAGTTCAATTGGGATTCGTCTTCGGACTCGGCTTATTCCTTGCGGGAGGCATCATTGGAGGGGTGATGGTGTTTAGCGGACAGAACGTGGTGGGGGTTGAACCCGGCGGTCCAGGGCTGCCGGTGGTCAACTGGAGCACCATGGGGGGCGATCTCAGGGTCGCGCACTTCCTGGGTATCCACGCAATTCAGATTTTACCGATAGCGGGCTGGCTAATCGGCCAACTGGACGTTTTCGGAAGGACGATGCGAGCGAAGCAGATACAAGTTGTTGCCGTCTCCGCCGGATACGCTTTGCTCATGGGCCTGGCGTTCATGCAGGCCTTGAATGCTATACCGTTCCTGCAAATATGAATTCAGAAGGCTCGTACAGTTTGAGAAGCTAATTCCTGGGCATGCGTTTCCGGGATTATTCGCATGGCCGATAGTGCAACCCTGCTGGTTAACGATATCCTGCACGAGGATCCGGTCCGGGTGCGGGTACCGAGCTTTCCGTACGCGTTGCGTTTTCTGTTCGCGACCTGCCCGGCGGCGATGAGCCGGGCTGGGTCGATCCAAGACAAGTACTAAATACAGTTGTATTGATCAGAGCATCGGTTGCACGAGTGTCTTCGATGGGTCGTTTTTGCCTCGCACAAGAAATTTCAGTCATTTACGCCCTGTGCGGCTACTTCCACCCACAAACTTACATACCGCACAACGCAAAATGGCAGCAGAGGGCACCTCATTAACCTCGCCTTACGGCAGAGTATGTATCGCTTATATTTGGCATCAATCCTCAAGTCTTTCTGATCAGTTCTTGGACTTCAGTGACTTGAGGATTTGTCGCTCCATTTCCGCCCGGCCTTCGAAACTTTGCAACGGCGTCACTTCCCATGAAAACACGCCCCATGCAGGAATGTCGCGCAGCATGCGGTCGACCTCGTCGTTGGAGTCCGCTTCGACAATCAGATAAAACCTGCGCGAACCGACCGGCAGGCCGCCAGCCACAATCTTCTTTTTTTCCTTTAGTTCCACGAGCATGTCAAAAGTGGGAAGGATGCCCTTCTCTAGCACAACGGACACTTCTTCTGGCGCAGCGAAACCCGGGCCCTCGCTGGTTGTAACCAGAAACAGATCGGCTGCTGCGGGGCCCGACAGGCAAACACTCAGAAGCAGGATGGAAAACAGTAGGGTTCTCATAAGTCTTCTCCTTTGATGAAAATTTGTTGCTCACCTTCTGCAGGATAGATCAGGCTCATGCCATAGAACAAGCGTAGCAAGAGCTTTGGGTTCCGCTTTTAGTCGCCAGGTAAGACGGTCGGTCATGACGGTCCGGCCGGGATCGAAACAGGCACCTAACACCCGCAAGCAACGATCAGCCTGGCACTGACATACATTTCAGTCGGTGCCGGCGTCAGTAGCGTCCGGTTGACTGCTAGCCTGAACCGGAACACCCCGTCGCAAGGATGCGATCATGCCATTGCCGGTTGCCCGGGAGGCCGGCCCGGGGGATGGTGTTCGCGGCTATCAGCGGCATCGTCCGGAACGGACCCTCCTGTACCAGCTCGTTGCGCAGTACTATCCTGCCTTCGCGGGCCTTATGGCCGCGCAGGGCAGGCCGTTGCCCGACTACGTGCAGCGGGAATTCGAGGACTACCTCAAGTGCGGGCGCCTGGAGCATGGTTTTCTGCGCGTACGCTGCACGTCCTGTTACCAGGAACAGCTGGTAGCCTTCAGCTGCAAGCGCCGGGGTTTTTGTCCGAGCTGTGGCACCCGGCGCATGGCCGACGACTGCAGGGATGCAGGAGGTAGAGCAATGCAGGAGCAATTGCCGAGAGTGCGACCCTGCTGGTTGACGATATCCTGCCCGAGGCCCCGGTTCGCCAGTGGGTACTGAGCTTTCCGTACGCCTTGCGCTTTTTGTTCGCGACCCGCCCGGCGGTGATGGGTCGGGTACTGGGGATCGTCTACCGGACACTGGCCACGCACCAGATCCGGAAAGCAGGTCACACACATGAAAGCGCCCATACCGGTGCGGTGACGCTCATCCAGCGCTTTGGCAGTGCGCTCAATCTCAATATCCACTTTCACATGCTGCTGCTCGACGGCGTGTATACCGGCGGGCACGCTGCACAAGACAAGCCGCGCTTTCAGCGGGTGAAGGCGCCCGATCGGGCGGAGCTGGAACAGCTGGTCTATGCCATCAGCGAACGGACCGGGCGCTACCTGGAGCGCCTGGGGCTGCTGGTGCGCGACCTGGACAACAGCTACCTGGCGCTGGAACCGGATGAGACCGGGCTGGAAGGTGTGCTGGGCAGTTCCATTACCTATCGTATTGCCGTGGGGCCACAGCAGGGCCGCAAGGCCTTCTGCCTGCAGAGCCTGCCGGCGGCGGGCAGTCTGGAAGAATCAGGTGCCCGGGTGGCGAAAGTGGCCGGTTTTTCGCTGCATGCCGGGGTGGCGGCCGCGCGCCACGAGCGGCAGAAGCTGGAGCGCTTGTGCCGTTACATCACGCGCCCGGCGATTGCCGAGCCGCGCCTGTCGCTGACCCCTTCGGGAAATGTGCGCTATCAGTTGAAGACGCCATACCGGGACGGCACCACGCACGTCCTGTTACTACGGGCATCCTGCCCTCCGCCCTTCGGGCCAGCCTTCGGC
>DATCZY010000169.1:0-8116 GCA_036525655.1 Lysobacterales bacterium
TGCTGCAGGCTTTGTGACAGGTTGCGCCACAGGATCAGCAACAAGAACTCGAAAAGCGACTCAAGCGCCCATACCAGGATGGTGATGGCGCCCAGAAAAAGCATCTGGTTAAACGGCTCCAGGATACCGAAATCGGCGAGGAAGGACTGCCGCTGACGCACCACGACATCGATCGCCATGCCGATCAGGATTTCCGGCATGACATCGAACAGCTTGTTCATAACCGAACAAAAAGACGCCAGCCAGACCTGCCGGCGGTGTCCGCGTGCATAACGCAATAAGCGTATGAGTACGCTGGCTGAAGAAGTGATTTCCGTCATCTGTCCGGGTTTATAGCAGGTGCCGCAGTTCTGGCAGGTATTTTTCCAGTGAACCTGTATTGAAGGCCACCACTTTTTCACCCGCCTTGATCAGTCCGTCTTCGAGGAGGCGCGGTATCGCCGCCAGGCAGGCAGCGCCTTCCGGACATACCCACCAACCCTTGTCCTGCCAGACAGAACTGAGCGCCTCGTGTATGTCCTGTTCGGGGACGCCGATGGCCGCCCCGCCGGATGCGCGAATGATTTCCAGCACCTTGAAATGACCTACGCCCCCCGGCACGTTGACGCCATAGGCCAGGGTTTCACCCGCCTCGACCGGCGCGACCTCGGTCGTGTCACCTGCAAATGCGTTGACCAGCGGCTGCGTATTCTCGCTCTGCACACAGATCATTCTCGGACGGCGGTGGTCGATGAGCCCCATCGATTGCAGCTCGTTCCAGGCTTTCCACATCCCCAGTACGCCGGTGCCGCCGCCGGTGGGATAGATCACCACGTCCGGCAGGCTCCAGTTACCGCCCGCCTGCGCGGGTTCCGCCAGTTCCAGGCCGAGGGTTTTTTTACCGTCGATGCGCCAACCGGGTTCCTGGAAGGTGGCGACGCTGAAATAGCCCTTGTCCAGCCATTTTTCCTTGAGCATGGCGCCGGCTTCACGGATCGTGCCTGTGACCAGTTCAAGTTTGAATCTCTCCGAGCGGTTGGCCAGTGCCGCCACCCTGCCGAGGATGGGCATGGGTGTATTGTCCGGCATCGCCACGACCGCCTCCATGCCGGCGGCGTCCGCGTATTCGCACATGCTGTCACCCGCATTACCCTGGGTTGGGACGGCCAGCTTCCTGATGCCGGCCTTGTGCGCCATGGAAATGGTCATGGCCATACCGCGGTCCTTGAAACTCTGTGTCGGGTTCGCGCCAAAGCCGGGGTGCGCCTTGCCTTCGTCTTTTACAAGCAGCGTAAAACCGATTTTTTTTGCCAAGGGGTGGTCGTTGTAGTCGAGCAGGGGTGTGTTGCCTTCACCGAGGTTGAATATGTGTGGCTGGTCGTCGGGGTTATTGATATCCAGTGGCAAAAGACCGCCGAAACGCCACATATCATTGCGTTGGGGTTGGTACCAGGATTGCGCCGGTTGTTCCGCCACCAGTCTCTCCAGATCCATGATGATCTCGACCGGGCTGGCATCCAGTGGACAAAGGTTCATAACTTTATCGGCGGGATACAACGTGCCGCAGCGAATGCATTTCAAATGGGAAATGAAGCTCATGAATGTAACCACCCGGGAATCGTTACCGCGTAGTTTAGTTGGTTCGCACCGGACGCGCCATGTACTTTGAATTCAATCTTCCGTGACGGTTGGCGAGCTTGGGGGACAAGCAAGGTACCCACGTCCGATGCGAGTGCTAAGGCTAACAATATTGACAGCAGAATAAAAGCAATTTGAAGCGGTAAAATAAATGCATCAATAGATTTTGGATAAAACTGTTTAACTCTCAGTCATTTGGCTTTGAAGAGATTTTTTTTGGTACTTGATGTGGGCTCATGAGCTTGAGGAAATCGAAAAGGTAAGCGTTGAACCAGGGTGAAAATTCAGGGCGCTGAATCAGCGCCCTTTTTTGAGTGGTCCAAGTTCCCGGTACTGCATACGCAGGCCAAACCCCATACTCAGAACCGACCGTTTTGGTAGTCCTCAAAGGCCTGGAGAATTTCTTCCCTGGTATTCATGACAAAAGGCCCGCCACGGGCGATCGGTTCATTCAGCGGTTGTCCGGCCACCAGCAGGAAGCGCGTGTTTTCATCTGCTGCGCGCACCGTCACACGATCACCCTCGCCGAGTATCCCCAGGGTCCGGTGGCCCAGCGTCGCCAGGCTGTCGCCGACCAGCAGACCACCCTCGATGACAAAGATGAAGGCGTTGCTCGTGGCGCCGACGGCCTGCTCAAAACGCTGACCGGCCGGCAGGGTGATATCCATGTAAAGGGGATCGACGTAGCGGTTCTCCACGGGGCCGCGTGTGCCTTCCCCGGTGGTGCCTGAAATCACGCGGACGGCAGTGCCATTATCGCGTTGCTCCAATGGTACTTTTGCGGGGGAAAACTCCTGGTAACCCGGAGCTGACATCTTGGCCGAAGCCGGCAGGTTGACCCATAACTGGAAACCCATTAAGAGCCCGTCTTCCTGCTCCGGCATTTCCGAATGCACAATACCCCTGCCGGCGGTCATCCACTGCACACCGCCGGGTTCGATGACGCCCTCGTTGCCGGCGTTATCCTTGTGTCGCATACGCCCGGCCAACAGGTAGGTGACGGTCTCGAAACCACGGTGCGGGTGGCTCGGAAAACCGCCGATGTAGTCATCCGGGCGGTCCGATTCAAAGGCATCGAGCAGCAGGAAAGGATCCAGCACATTGAGTGCCTGCGTACCGATGATGCGGGTCATTTTAACCCCGGCGCCATCGGTGGCCGGCTGTCCGGCAGTGATGGTCAGCAGTTGCCTGATTTGACTCATCGTATCGCTCACTTTCAGTTACGTGACTTCGCGCGGTTGTCGAGGGCAAATGCGCCGCCGCCCAGCGCCACGATCATCAGAAAGCCGCCGGCGATGGAGATGTTTTTCATGAACATGATCATTTGCATCTGGTCACCGAAGTTGGCGTGAAATATGAACGCGGACAACAGGGTGAACCCTGCCAGTAAAAAGGCTGCGATGCGCGTGTGCCAGCCAAGCATGACAGCCAGCCCACCAAGAATTTCCAACGCGATGACCAGAGGCAGAAGCGCGCCCGGCACACCCATGGCCTCCATGTAGCCCTGGGTGCCGGCATAGCCGGAAATCTTGTTAATGCCATAGGTGACGAACATCAGCGACAGCATGATACGGGCCACGGGAGCAGCGATTAATTGCAATTGGTTCATAAGTTTCTCCAAGGTTTTGTTGATTAAGGTGCGAGAATGGTAACTGTTGTGTTATTGAATATAAATAGCAATAATTGCAATTAATTGTTCACTAAAACGGAACGGTAATCATGGGTCAGCTCGAAGACATGCGTGTATTCGTCCGTATCGTGGAGGCCGGGGGTGTGGGCAAGGCTGCGGATCAACTCGGCATGGCCAAGTCGGGCGTCAGCCGCAGCCTGGTGGCGCTTGAAAACCGCCTCGGTGTACAGTTGATCAACCGCACCACGCGCCGTATCAGCCTGACCGGTATCGGCCGTGACTACTACCAGGCTGTGGTCAAGCTGATTGGTGACCTGTCCGAACTGGACGCATTGACCTCAAACGCAGAGGCATCCCTGCAGGGACAGCTGAGACTGGCCGTACCGTTATCATTCGGTCTTTGCCACCTGTCCGCAGCTATCGATAGTTTTGTCCGCAAACATCCCGGGGTGATTTTCCACATCGACTTTTCAGACCGTCTCGTGGACCTGGTCGAACAGGGCGTGGATCTGGCCATCCGCATTACCGACCTCAAGGATTCCAGCCTCAGGGCGCGGCGTATCTGCCCGGTCCGTTTGCGGCTCTGCGCCAGTCCGGCGTACCTGCATACGCACGGCACGCCGCAGACACCCGATGACCTGCGCAACCACAATATGCTCAGTTATGACATCGGCGGTGGTACCGGCCTGAAACTCAGCGATGGACAGGGCAATGAGAAGTTCATACAAACGGCATCACGCATGGTGGCCAATAACGGTGATTTCCTGCGGGATATGGCGCTGGCTGGACACGGTTTTGTGTTGTTGCCGACCTTTATCGCCTGGAAATCACTGGCCGACGGTGAGCTGGTCTCCGTGTTGGAACCTTACCTCCCGGCGCCGCTGAACGCCTGGGCGGTCTACCCGAAGACACGTTATCTCTCGCAACGCGCCCGCGTATTTATCGATTTTCTGAGCGAACGTTTTGGTGACGAACCCTATTGGGACAAGGACCAGTGACGCGAATGGCGCCAGAATGTCTCGCAAGGTGTTACGATCTCATTCCTGCTTTTGATGAAGGTAGATAGATGAAAATAAATGGCACTCCTTACCGCTCGATCTGGTTGAATGAAAACGGCTGGGCGGCCGACATCATCGATCAGACCCGTCTGCCGCATGAGTTTGTTGTCAGGACGCTTTCTTCAATGCAAGAAGCGGCTGAAGCGATCAGCTTCATGCGCGTGCGCGGCGCGCCATTGATCGGCGCAACGGCGGCTTACGGTCTTGCGCTGGCGATGCGTGAAGACGCCTCTGATGCGAATTTGGAAAAGGCGGCCCGAATCCTGCTCGCCACGCGGCCGACGGCGGTCAACCTGCGCTGGGCGCTGGACCGGATGCAACATGATCTGACGAGATTGCCCGCCGTGGCGAGAATGGCGAAGGCCTATGCAATAGCCGCCGAAATCTGTGATGAAGACGTTGCGATCAATCATGCAATTGGGCGCCATGCGCTCGGTGTCATCAGAAATCTCTGGCAACAAAAACCCGCTGGCACAGAGGCGTTTCACATCCTGACCCATTGCAATGCGGGCTGGCTGGCAACGGTCGACTGGGGCACTGCGCTGTCCGCGATCTACCAGGCTTACGACGACGGCATACCGGTCCACGTGTGGGTGGATGAGACCCGCCCGCGCAATCAGGGCGCTGCGCTGACCGCCTGGGAGTTACAGTCGCACGGTATACCGCATGACGTTATCGTCGATAACGCCGGTGGCCACCTGATGCAGCATGGCCAGGTGGATATGTGTATTACAGGTACCGACCGCACCGCCCGTAACGGCGATGTCTGCAACAAGATCGGCACCTACTTAAAAGCGCTGGCGGCATTTGATAACAACGTACCGTTCTACGTGGCCCTGCCGGGCCCAACCATCGACTGGCAGATGAACGACGGTGTCAACGGCATACCGATCGAACAAAGGGACGGCCTTGAGGTGACCCACGTGTCGGGTAAAAACTCAGCCGGCCAGGTCGAGTCCGTGCAGATTACACCCGATGGCGTGACGGCCTGCAATTACGCCTTTGATGTGACACCGTCGCGGTTGGTGACGGGCCTGTTCACGGAGCGGGGTGTTTGCGAAGCCACCGAGGCCGGCTTGCTGGGGCTTTATCCTGAACAAAGGAGAGCCTTCAAATGACGGGGTTATTGCGGCAAACGCTGATCGATACCGCCATCGCCATGAACGCCAGCGGTCTGAACCAGGGAACTTCGGGCAATCTGAGTGCCCGTTGCGAGGACGGTTTTCTGATAACACCTTCGGGTATGGATTACGCAGGTTTAACGGTGGATGACATCGTTTGGATGGATTTTGACGGCAAAACGCGGGGTATGCGTAAACCGTCAAGTGAGTGGCGTTTTCACGCTGCCATCTACCGTCATCGCCCCGAGGCCAATGCCGTTTTGCATGCCCATCCGCTGAGTTGCTCGGCGCTGGCCTGTCTGAACAAGGACATTCCCGCGTTTCATTACATGGTGGCGGTCGCCGGCGGCAGGAATATCCGTTGCGCAGACTATGCCACTTTCGGCACACCGGAGCTTTCCGCGTCCGTGGTCAAGGCCCTGGAGGGCCGGAAGGCCTGCCTGATGGCCCACCATGGCCTGACCTGTTTGGAAAAGGATCTGCCGCGCGCACTGGCCCTGGGCATTGAAGTCGAAAATCTGGCGAATGTTTACTGCCGTATCCTGTCCATCGGAGAAGCGGAAATTCTGACAGACCACGAGATGGACGAGGTGCTGGAGAAGTTCAAGAGTTACGGTGTACAGGATGATATGGGCTAACGGCTGGTCGCATCTGGAAACAGGATTACGCCCCGGGAGCAGAAAAATTGAAGATGTGCGCGTATAATTAAAAAGATGTTCTCTGAACACCGTCCTTTCGCCGGTTTATTTATAAAAGTCTGTAAATAAAAACAAATATGCCCCCGAACCGATAGTAGTTCAGTTTGTTCGTGGAGAAGTCATATGCACAAACCAGCCCCTTACAAGGAAATTAACGATCCTTTCTACCACTATACGCGCGGCGTCCTTTATTTCGACGAAGAGCATTTCACGTTCACCGCCTATCGCATGCCCTACCAGGAGCTTGACAACAAGACCTGGGAATCGGAGCAGGCGTTTACCCGGGACTACCGGCGCATGGTCGCAAGGAAATATTCGATTATTGAAACCCTGCCGCATTAACGGTTCTTGTTGTAAGTCTGACAGTCTGTTGAAACCTGCCATTGTTGATTGAGTCAGGCGTATTTGTCGCCGGGAAAGCGGTCACCCGCCATATTGACTTCCTGCAGAACTGTTTTAAGTTTCCGCAATAACAGGTCTGCGTTTTCTTTTGAAAAAACCATCGGCGGACGAATTTTCAGAATATTGTCAAACTGACCGGTGCTGCCGATCAAAACCCCGTGTTGCCGCAGCAGGTTAACGGCCTTGCCGGTTTCGATGGTAGCCGGATCGCGGCTCGCCCTGTCACGTACCAGGTCGATACCGATGAACATGCCGCTGCCGCGAATATCCCCTATCAACGGCTGTTCTGACGCCAGATCACGCAAACCCTCCAACAGATAATTGCCAGTGTCCAACGCGTGGGCCTGTAAACCTTCCTGTTCGATGACCTCGAGTACGGCAAGTGCTGCTGCGCAGGCGACCGGGGTGCCGCCAAAGGTATTGAAATAATGTGAGTGCTGCACAAAGGCGTCGATTACATCGGCTGTCGTGACCAGCGCTGATACCGGATAACCGTTGCCCATGGGCTTGCCCATCGTGGCGATATCCGGTCTGACACCGTGGCTCTCGAAACCCCAGAAATGCGTGCCCAGACGTGCGAAACCCGGTTGCACTTCATCGGCGATAAACAGACCGCCTGCCTTGTGGACAATATCGACTGCTTTCGCCAGGTAACCCGCCGGTACGTTGGGCAGCCCCTCGTTCGAGAAAATCGTATCGACGATGAAAGCCGCGGGCCGCAGACCTTTGCGCTCGAGGGTTTCGATGGCTGTGTGCAGATGCGCCGCGTATTTGTCGGCGGCCTGTTCGTCACCGGCATACAAACCCCGGAAACTATCCGGCGCGGGTACGGTGACGATGTTGTCAGCGCGTTTTTCGCTGGATTCATAAGTCGTCGTAATCTGTGCGATGGCCCATGAATTTCCGTGGTAGGCGTTGTCCGTGACGATCATGCCGCTGGCGCCGGTTTTGGCCCGGGCAAGCCGTAATGCCAGTTCATTAGCCTCGGTGCCGGTACAGGCGAACATCGCGATATCGAGACCGGCGGGAAACCTGTCAGTGAGTTTCTCTGCGTAATCGAGCACCAGTTCGTGCAGGTAGCGGGTGTGTGTATTGAGTGTCCGCGCCTGTTTGCAAATGGCTTCAACGACCCGCGGGTGGCAATGGCCGACGTGGGGTACGTTGTTGTACACATCCAGGTACTTCGTGCCCTCCGCGTCATATAGCCACACACCCTCACCGGACACGATGTGAACCGGTTGATCGTAAAACAGGCGATAGGCCTTGCCCATGAGTCGCTCACGTCGTTGCAGCAGGGCCTGCATGCGTTCCGAATTCGTCTGGCTTGCATTTTTCATGTCAGGGCTTGCTCAGTCGGATAAACAGGCTGCGCGAATCCGTGCGAGGGCTTCATGCGCAGACAGATGGGAGAGGTTAATCAAAAAATCCTTTGCCGAACGATGGCTGATCAGCAGGTACTCGCGGTTTTCCGGAAACAGCATCGACCGGTATGAGCCGATCAACAGGCTGGTGATCAAACGGGTCCGTACCAGGTCTGTCAGCAACTCCATTTCCGTTTGTTGCAATGGTTTTATACCGTGATAGCCGGCA
>DATCZY010000170.1:0-2701 GCA_036525655.1 Lysobacterales bacterium
AGCGCCGGCTTTAAGCGAGCGGCTCGGCACCAGCATCGTTCTGGGGGGCATGGCTTTGGATTGTTTGTTCGTTTCGCTCATATGTTGTGCGCCGGATACGCGTGGTTCGTCGACCCCGGGTTATTCATTTCGTACGTGTTCCCAAATGGCGTTCCAGGACCTCGCTGATCAAATGGTCTTTTTCTTCCCATATCCCGCCCAGCCAGGATTTCAGGTGGCCCTTGGCGGTCGGGTCGTCGCGGAAATCCTTGCCCCGCAGATTCTCATCGATGGGCCGTAGCTGGATATACACCGAGATTTTTTTAACCTGCCCGGAAACATACTGCCAAACCCCGGGCGTACCGTCCGGATAGATGATGGTAACATCGATCAGGCAGTCCAGTGCTTCATCGAAGGAGTACAGGACCTGCCCGAGACCGCCATAGCGCGGGCGCAAAAGGTGCTTGTATGGTGAGCTCTGCGCCTTCTGCTTGGCCCTGGTAAAACGCGTCCCCTCGGGAAATGTCATCATGCTGACCGGAATGTGTTTGAGCTTCTCGCAGGCGCGCGCGGCGTTTTCCAGGTCCTTGCCACGCAGGGATGGATTTTTGAGCAGTTCCTGTTTGCTGTAACGGCGTAAAAAAGCCATGTCGAGCGCCCACCACGCGACACCGAGCACCGGCACCCAGATCAGCTGGTGCTTGAGCAGATAGCGTCCGAACGGCGCACGCCGGTTCAGGCAATGCTGCAAGGCAAGGATATCCACGCCGGACTGGTGATTACAGAAAACCAGGTAACGGCCCTCGTGGCTGATGCCCTCGGGCATATGCACGTCCCACTGCATGTCGCGATAGAACCACACCATGGCCTTGTTGACCGAAACCCACATTTCCCCCAGCGAGGACAACCAGCGGGTCATTGCATTCTGGGCGCGGCCTCGCGGCGCAATCAGCTTGAATATGGCCAACAGGAATATGATGGTCGTCAAAACGACCGTGCTGACGGCCACGATCAGCATGACAATTACGCCCTGCAGTACATAGCGTAGCCTGGTCAGCACGGGCAGCGGCCTTAGCGGGGTTTTCTGAATCGCAGGGTCATGCGGTCACTCTCACCGATCGCAACGTATTTTTCCCTGTCCACATCGCCCAGTTGAAGGCTCGGAGGCAGGGCCCAGACGCCTTCCGCATAATCTTTCGTGTCCTTCGGGTTGGCATTGATCTCCGATGACGCTTCGAATTCAAGACCGGCCTTTGCTGCGATTTCCTTTACCGCCGCTTCCGATACGTAACCGCTTTTCGCTGTAACCAACGGATCGGAACCTTCATCCGCGCGGTGCTGGACCACCCCCAGTATGCCACCCGGTTTCAGCACGCGGGCAAACTCGTTGAACACATCCTGCGCCTGGCCGGCGCTTATCCAGCCGTGGGTGTTGCGGAAGGTCAGGATGACATCGACCGAATCGGCTTCACCCAATGACGGCGATTCTGGCGGTGAGAAATACTCGAAGGTGACCTGGTCATAAATCTCGGGTTGCAGCGCAAAATTCTCTTCCATCTTCTTTGGCAGTTCATAACGATATGCCGACTGCCCTTCGACCTGCGGATCCCACGTGGCAAGAATCAATTTACCGTTATTGCGCATGGCGGGCGCCAGGATTTCCGAATACCAGCCGCCGCCCGGCCAGATCTCCATCACGGTCATACCGTCTTCGATACCGAAAAACGCAAGTGTTTCTGCCGGATGCCGGTATTGATCGCGTGCTTTGTTGGCTTCGGAGCGGTGCGTGCCCCCGATACCCGCAGCGACCTGCTCGGCGAAAACCTGGTTACCGGCATGAACCGACGACGAGAATAATAATGCGACTAAAATTGAAAAAATAAACTTCACCTGATCTCTCCTTAATTGTTGTCGAAAGAATCATACCCAAACTCCCGGTTATTCGAAAGCTGATACGTTTTGGAAGCGGCCATGGCATGGCGACCAGGCGCCACAAGAACCCGCTTCACGGGCAGGCTCCAGCGCCTGCAAATCCCCGTTGGCAGGGTCTTTGATCGATGTGTTTCGCGCGGCCCCGCAATCAACGCAGCAGGGCCGGTTCCAATACTGTCCAGACGTTGTCCAGCAACACCGGCTGGCCTTTTTCATTCGGGTGAATATTATCCGCTTGTAACAGATCGGGATTGAACGCGATGCCATCCATGAAGAATGGCACAAGCAATGTGTCGAATTCCTTGGCAAGATCACTGTAGATCGGTTCGAACTGCTGCAGATAGGCGCTGCCATAATTCGGCGGCAACTTGATACCGGCGAGCAACACCCGTGCGCCATTTGCCTGGCTTTGCCGTATCATGCTCGCCATGTTCTCACGGGTGACACCCGGATCGATGCCACGCAGCCCGTCGTTTGCGCCAAGTTCAATAATGACGATTTGCGGTTTGTAACGTTCGAGCAGACGGGGAATACGCGTCAGGCCGCCCTGGGACGTATCACCGCTGATGCTGGAATTTAGAATACGATAGGTATAACCGCGTTCCCTGAGGCGTGCCTCGAGCAGGCTCACCCAGGAATTTTCACGCTCCATGCCATAGCCGGCGCTCAGGCTGTCACCAAGGATGAGCAGGACCGGTGGCTCCGTTGCAGATGCTGCGGGTGGAATTAAGCCAACAATACACAACAGAAGCGATAAAATAACTCTCATGAACAATCCATTATCCGAAAC
>DATCZY010000171.1:0-12192 GCA_036525655.1 Lysobacterales bacterium
CCAAAAAACATCCATGACCAGCATATGTTTAACAGCAGTTGCAAACCCCACCAGGCCAGGGCGACACGCGCAAGGCCGCGCATGGTATCCCAGACCATCCAGGCGGAAACCGCCATCAGTACATACAGCACCGCCCAAACCGAGGCCATGACCATCGCCGAAGGTTTCCAGGAAGGCTCGCTCATGGCCTGATACCAGTCACCACCTGCAAACAGTCCATTCACTGCCGCCACGGCGATTACCAGGAATAAAAAAACTGCCAAAGAAACCAGTCTGTGCATAGCCGACCCATCTTGTTGATCCAGTGGGTCATGCTACCTTAAACAGGCATTTATCACCAAGGCAGATTGATCAATTCAGGGCATTGGCGATGCCTATGGAAATCATCATAAAAAACAATTTTACCCAATAGCTAAACAGGTCTATGCTTTTAGCTGAGTCATTCCGGATCATTCATGAATTAATGGAGGACATCAATATGTCACTGAAAGGCAGTAAGACTGAACAGAACCTGAAAGATGCATTCGCCGGCGAGTCCCAGGCCAACAGACGCTACCTGTACTTTGCCCAAAAGGCTGATATCGAAGGCTATAACGACGTCGCCGCTGTATTCCGCTCCACCGCGGAGGGCGAAACCGGACACGCTCACGGCCACCTGGAATATCTCGAAGAAACAGGCGATCCTGCAACCGGCTTACCGATCGGCACCACCGGAAACAACCTCAAGGCGGCCATTGCCGGCGAAACCCATGAATACACGGATATGTATCCGGGCATGGCGAGCGCCGCCCGCGAAGAAGGCTTTGATGAAATTGCCGACTGGTTCGAGACCCTGGGCAAGGCGGAGCGCTCACACGCCAACCGTTTCCAGAAAGCCCTGGACGATATGGGCTGATTGCGACCACCGGGTCCGCCCTATTCCGAATCATTGAACGGGGCGCCTTTGCGCCCCTTTTTTTTTGTTCTGGTTATCGGAGACAGCAACGATGAGCAAAACGCCAATATCACGTGAAGGTAGCCTTGAAGCGCCAACCCGGCATCCCCTGAACTGGAAGGAACCCGAGTTTTATAACGAGGCATTGCTGCTCCAGGAGATGGAACGGGTCTATGACATATGCCACGGATGCCGCCGCTGTGTTTCACTTTGCGACGCCTTTCCGACCCTGTTCGATCTCGTCGATGAATCCGAGACTTTCGAGGTCGATGGCGTAGCGAAAAATGATTACTGGAAGGTGGTTGATGAGTGTTACCTGTGTGACCTCTGTTACCAGGTCAAATGCCCCTATGTGCCTCCACACGAATGGAACATCGACTTTCCGCACCTGATGCTGCGCGCCAAGGCGATACAGTTCAAAAAGGGTGAACGTAAAATCAGCCACAAACTGATCAGCAGCACCGACATGACCGGCAAGATTTCGAGCATCCCGATCATCAACCAAACCGTTAACGCCGCCAAGAACAGTCCGGTCATGCGCAAGATGGCGTCCCGCATGCTGGACGTCCATCCACAGGCGCATCTACCCGACTTCCACCAAAACACCCTCAGAAAACGTTTGAAGAACCATCAACCCAGGGGCATACAAGCGACCGGGGCAGGTCCGACACGTGGCCGCGCCGCGTTGTTTGCCACCTGTTTCTGCAATTTCAACGAACCCGGCATCGGTGAAGACCTGGTAGCCGTATTTGAACACAACGGCATACCGGTCAGACTGACGGAAAAGGAATCCTGCTGTGGCATGCCGAAGCTGGAACAGGGTGATCTCGAAACGGTCGACAAACACCGGCAGAAGAACATCCCGCAGTTGATCAAGTTGATCGATGAGGGCTGGGACATCGTGGCCGCGGTGCCTTCGTGCGTGCTGATGTTCAAGCAGGAGCTGCCGCTGATGTTCCCGGACGACGAAGACATCCTGAAGGTCAAAAAACATATCTTTGACCCGTTCGAATACCTTTTGCACCGCCACAAAGCGGGGCTTTTCAGAACGGACTTTCAAAGCTCGCTGGGCACCGTGGCCTGGCACGTCCCCTGTCATCAACGGGTGCAGAACATCGGCCCCAAGACCAGCGAAGTTTTATCACTGATACCGGGCACCCGGATCAATGCCATCGAACGCTGTTCAGGTCATGACGGCACCTACGGCGTGCGCAACGAGACCTGGGCCAAGTCGCAAAAAATTGCCAAGCCAGTGATCAACCGCGCACAAAAGATGGAAGCCGATTACCTGGTGTCCGACTGTCCCATGGCCGCCACGCAAATTGCTGACGGACTGGATTTGAAACATCCTGAAACCAACCCGATGTCACTGTTAAGAAAAGCCTACGGAATCTGATTATGGCAGCAAGATTAAAGCGCTCTGACCTGATGAGCCTCGAGGAGTACTCGCAGCAACGCAGTGATTTTCGCAGCAGGGTCATCGCGCACAAAAAGCACCGGCGTGTCGGGATCGGCCCGCACCTTTTCCTGTACTTTGAGGACCGCCTGACGATTCAGTACCAGGTGCAGGAAATGCTGCGTATCGAAAAGATTTTCGAAACCGCCGGTATCGAGGAGGAACTCGAAGCCTATAACCCCCTGATCCCGGACGGCCACAACCTGAAAGCCACCGCGATGCTCGAGTACCAGGATGTCGATGAGCGTAAGCGGCAACTTGCCCTGCTCAGGGGTATCGAAGACCTGGTATGGATCCAAGTTGCCGGCTTTGAGCCGGTCTTTGCCATTTCGAACGAAGATCTCGAACGCAGCAACAGCGAAAAGACTTCGGCCGTGCACTTCATGCGCTTTGAGCTGACCACGCAAATGATCGCCGCGCTGCGCAAGGGCGCCGCACTCAAGATGGGTTCTGACCACGAGGCCTACCGCTACAGCACCGATGTCGAACCGCGGGTGCGTGAAGCGCTGTTGGCCGATTTAGACTGATTTTTTGCCCCTCGGGAGCGCTTTAGGGACACCGCGGAAGTCCTTTTTTGCTATCCTATCGGCGCCATCCAGGGTAAGGAAAAAGTCCACATGAAACGCCTGATATTCGATGAAGATCATGAAATGTTCCGCGACAGCGTACGCCGTTTTATGCAGTCGGAAATAGAACCGAATGTTGAAAAATGGCGCGAAAACGGGCGTTGTGATCCAGCCGCTTTTCAGAAGGCCGGCGAACAGGGTCTTCTGTGTATGTGGGCCGATGAGAAGTACGGCGGCGCGGGCATCGAAGATTTCCGCTTTGAACAGATCGTCATCGAAGAAACCATTCGCCACGGCGACATCAGTCTCTTCCTGTCATTGCACAGCCGTCTGGTCGGACCTTACATCGGCCACCTGGGCAGTGAAAAACTCAAGCAGCGTCTGCTACCCAAGTGTATCAGCGGTGAGACCATCCTCGGTATCGCGATGACCGAACCCAATGCGGGCAGCGATCTCGCGGGTATGAAGTCCCGCGCCATCCGTGATGGCGAAGACTGGATATTGAACGGCTCCAAGACCTACATCTCCAACGGCATCAACGGTGGCGCCTTCGTGGTTGCCGCCAGAACGGTAGCGGACAAGCCGCACGGTATCGGCCTGTTTATCGTCGAAAGCGACATGGAAGGGTTCAGCCGGGGCCGCAACCTGAAAAAAATGGGTCTCAAGGCGCAGGATACCGCCGAATTGTTTTTCGAAAACGTCCGTATCCCGGCCGAAAACGTATTGGGAGACCCGGAAAAGGGTTTTTACAGCCTGATGCACCACCTTGCCGAAGAGCGCCTGATCAGCGCATGCCAGGAGGTCGCCCACGCGCAGGTTGCCTTTGACCTGACCATGGAATACATCCTCGAGCGCAAGGCCTTCGGCAAACCCATCGGGGCGTTTCAGAACAGCCGTTTCAAGATGGCAGAAATGCGGACTTCACTGGATATCCTGCAAACCTTTATCGACCAGTGCGTACTGCTGCACAACCGGGGTGAGTTAAGTGCAGAACTGGCCGCCGAGGCCAAGCTGCACGCCAGCGAACTGGAATCCACGGTGATGGACAACTGTGTCCAGCTTCACGGTGGTTCGGGTTATATGAGCGAATACCGCATCTCGCATATGTTCACCGACGCCCGCGTATCGCGTATTTACGCCGGCAGTTCCGAGATCATGAAGGAAATCATCGCGCGCAGCATCGGTCTGGACGAACGAAAACTGCTGGGCTGACACCCGGGTGATACCCGGGTTGAACTTAAAGCACCCCGGCTACCAGCGCCAGGCCGACCCCGAACAGCAGCAAACCCACCAGTGTCTGCACGCTGGTCATGGTCACTTTATGCAGGAAACGCTTGCCGAGTAAAACGCCGCAAAAAGCGGAAACAGCACCGGTGATCACCAGCGGCCATCCGCCAAATTCACTGACATGACCGCCCGCAGCAGTAAACAGCGCCACGTAGACTGAAATGCGCGTCAGGTCGACAAGAAAGCCGATGACCGCATTGCTGCCGACAAAACGTTCGGTGCTCAAACCGGTCTTGGCCAGAAATGCGGAACGCAACGCGCCCTGGTGTCCGGAAAGCCCGCCGAAATAACCGGACAACGCACCACCCAGCGGCAGGTAACGCCGCTCGAATTGCATCGACCGGAAACGCGGCAGCAACTCGAACAATGCAAAACCGATCATCAGCAGACCAATGACCAGTTTGACCGGTGTTATCCTGGAGAAAACCGCATCATTGACCTCGATCGTAAGTGCTGTGGCAGATTCGGCCATCCATCCCAGCGTCAACGCACCGAGCACGGCCGCAGCAATGGCCGGCAAACCAAACTTCAGTACGATATCCCGGTCGGCATAACGCCCCAGCAAAGTGACCTTGAAGACGTTATTGGCGCCGTGCACCATTGCCGTGGCAACCACGGCCATTTCCACCGGAAAGAACAAAGCAAAAACAGGCAGCAACATCGTGCCGAGCCCGAAGCCTGAATACAGTGTCAGTCCGGCGGCAGTAAACGCCGTCAAAGATACAATAATGTAGGCTGTCATGTTCGCAAACAGGTCATGTCCGAATCTTTTTCAAACCTGGCTAAGACTGCTGTAGAGAGAGCCAAAATCTACAAACCGGTCAACTCTTGTGGTTCAGCGCGTAAGCCTCGACCTCGCCCCATACACGTAAAAGGTTGCCACCCAGTATCTTGGCGATATCGACTTCTGAATACCCGCGGCGCAGGAATTCTGCGACCAGATTCGGGTAGTCAGACACATCTTTCAGATCGATCGGCAGACTGTCGCCCACGCCATCGAAATCAGAGCCGATGCCGACGTGGTCGACCCCCACGAGTTTGATCACGTGGTCAAAATGATCCACGGTTTCCGCCAGCATGGCATAAGGGAACGGCTGCTTTTCACGGTAGTCCTTGACGAACTGTTCGGCTTCGGGTCCTTCCTCGGTAAAACCATGCTCCTCTACCCAGGCTTTCTCCGCCGCACGCATGGTTTTCGAGTATTCATTGGCCTTTGCAGTCAGGAAGGACGACCCCCAATTGATCTGGATAACACCACCGCTCTTGGCCAGCGCGACGATCATGTCATCACTCATGTTACGTTCAAAACCAGGTGTGAAGTGGCGTGCTGATGAATGCGATGCGATCGCCGGTGCTTCCGTCACCTCCAATGCCTGCCAGAACGCGTCATCGGACACGTGCGAAATATCCACCATGATGCCCACTCGGTTCATCTCGCTAATCACCTCTTTGCCAAACGGGCTCAGACCGCCCCATGCGTGGTTCTCATCGTAGGACGAGTCGCAAATTTGGTTGCTCAAGCCGTGCGTAAGGGTGATGTAGCGGATACCTCGGTCGGCAAAAAACTGTACATTTTCAATTTTATGTTCGATGGCTGAGCCGTTCTCCATGCCCATGGCCAGGCCAATCCGCCCGCTTTGCATGGCCTTTTGTGCGTCCGCTACCGAATAGACCAGCATGAATTTATCGGGCGCCCGCGCGGCAATGGCTTCAACCGAGTCGATCAACTGGTTGGCCAGTTCAAAACTGCCGCCTTCTTTCTCCATTTCCGCCGGGGTGTAGATAGACATGAACGGCAGGTTCAAACCGCCCTCGACCGCGCGCGGGTAATCAAACTGTCCGTCAGGTGCTGACCGGGTGACATCGACCCATCCGGAATGCAGCCGGTAGGGGACATCGATATGGGTGTCGGTCAGCAGGTATTTATGGGTGATCTGTGACGCCTTTTCTTCCATTGTTGGCAGGTCCGCAAGTACGTTGCCCATTATCAATGACAGGCCCAGGGCTGCACACATGGAGCACAAATCAAGTTTTTTTGTTTTCATTTTTAATTTTCTCCTGAAAAATTCTGGTGGTGCATTTAAGCGTCCGTACTTTTACCCTTGAAAGCCTTTAACAAGCGGGCATTAGCCAGTGAGCAAAGGCTGACAAACCGGGACCAATCAGGTGTCCTGCAACAGCTCGTAATCGAGCATCCTGTCGCCATCGAACAACCAACGGCCCTGGAAACGCTCACCGCGTAATAACATGGGGAGCCACAGACAATCGTCTTCCCACATACGTTCGTAAGGTATTTGATCCAGCGGCACCCACAGTGGTTTTGCCTCGACCGTTTCGGTCGGCACACCTTCAAATACTTCGCTGCTGTAAACCCAAACGAGCAGCGAATAGCCATCAACGAACTGAAAACGATGCTGCCCGCAAAAACGCAGATCGGAAACGGTGATACCCAGTTCCTCCTGGCACTCACGTACCGCACAGGCTTCCGGGGTTTCGCCCTGTTCTACCTTGCCGCCCGGTCCGTTGACCTTGCCCTTGCCAAAACCGGTCTTCTTGTCGATCAGAAGTATTTTTTCATCCTGGATGACAAACACCAGCGTTGCCGGGTCTTTGGCCTGCCAGTCACCCCAGTCGACATCGGCAAGCTGTCTCACGAAAGACCGTTGCCAGTTTTATTTTCGTCGCCCGTCAAACGCTGCCTGGCTGCATTCATATGGCGCGTGAAAACCGCCTCATCGCAACCGGCAACCGCTGCGACCAGTTCGTCCAGCACCTTTCGGAACTGCTCGCTCACATCCGAAGTATTGACATTTCCCTGCTGGATTTCGTAGTACAGGTGGGGGTTTTCAGACACAACCTGGGTGGCCACCTTCAATTGCGCATTGAACGTGGAACTGGAAATCTGTTTCAGCAACGGTACTTTTTCACCACTTTGCGCCAATGCACCGGCGAAGGCGATATTGACCAGGTGTGAAAGCCCCAGCACCCAGGCCATCACCTCGTCGTGTTCCTCGAGACTCAATTCGACACAGTCGGCGGCGGTATGTGCAAACAGAGCGCGGGCTTCGGCAATCGCCTGCGGGTTACCCACATCGACGAACAGGATATGACGCCCGGAAAGACCGATCTCGTTGGGGCCAAACATCGGATGCACCGAGCAGACGCGGCAACCGCTCTTGCGCATCGCATCGAGGCCTTCACGCATCGGGCTCTTCAACGAGCCAATGTCGAAGACCAGGCATTCGGGTTTCAATTCCGCCAGTCGCAGCAGGATATCGTTGCTGGGCCGCAACGGTACGGCCACCACGATCAGGTCATAGTCGTGTACAGCCCCCTGCCAGTCATCCACGCGCGAAAAGGGGGTTTCGCGTTCGACCCGATCAGCAACATCTACCGCATAACCGACCATGTCCAGGTAGCGTGACATCCATTCGCCCATGCGGCCCAAACCACCGATAACCAACGCACGCCGGCCCATGCCATGCCCGGAAGACACCAGTTTGTGGGTTTCCTGGTTACTGAGCGAGTGGTGGATCAGGGTCTGAAGTATGTCGCGCGCGACCGAACCGGACAGGCCAAGGGTCTCCGCGCGGGCCACGCCGCGCTCGATGACCTCGCGCTCGCGCTCATAGTGCCGCAGCGGCAGGCCGGTTTTCAGCTTGTGCTCGGCAATCGTGGTGACAACCGCCTGGCGCTCGGCAATGAGGTCGACAATGCCACTGTCAATCGCATCCAGGCGATTGCGCAACTCCAGCAACTCGCCGGGCGTTAAAGGTTTATTCGACATTGGCTTTGCAAAACTTGAGTTTGCCCACCTGCAGGATGCCATTGAACCCGGGTTGAAGGTGCAGCGAGCGGTCGCTGATCTTCTCTCCGTCTATACGCACGCCGCCCTGCTTAATCATGCGGAATGCCTCGGAGTTACTGGAAGTCAGGCCGCATTGTGTCAGTGCATTGGCAATACCGATGCCCTGACCGTCGCCAGCCAGCGTTTTCTCGGGAATATCTTCCGGCATCGCGCCGCCGCTGAATCGGGCGATAAAATTTTCACGCGCAGTGACGGCCGCTTTACGGTCGTGGAAACGTTCGATGATCTCTTCGCACAACAGGAACTTGATATCCCTTGGGTTTGCGCCATCGGCAACACGTTGCTTCAACGCCGCCAGTTCGTCGTTGCCCTTGAAGCTCAGCAGGTCAAAATAGCGCCACATCATGTCGTCGGAAATCGACATCAGCTTACCGAACATCTCATCGGGCGCCTCGGTAATACCCACGTAGTTGTGTAACGACTTGGACATTTTCTGCACACCGTCGAGACCCTCGAGCAATGGCAGCGTAATGATCACCTGTGGTTGCTGGCCGTAATGCTGCTGCAAGTGACGTCCAACCAGTAAATTGAACTTCTGGTCGGTGCCACCCATTTCCACGTCGGTTTCCAGCATCACCGAATCGTAACCCTGCGCCAGGGGGTAAAGCAGTTCATGCATACCGATCGGCTGGCCGTTGCGGTAACGATTCTCGAAATCATCACGCTCCAGCATGCGCGCCACCGTGTATTTTGCTGCCAGGCGGATCATGCCCTCTGATCCGAGCGTGGTCATCCACTCGGAATTAAATCGGATCTTCGTCTTTTCACGGTCGAGCACTTTGAACACCTGTGTCGCATAGGTTTCGGCGTTTTCTTTCACCTCTTCCTTCGTCAGCGGTTTGCGGGTGGCGCTTTTTCCCGTCGGGTCACCGATCATACCGGTGAAATCACCGATCAGGAACGTGACCTCGTGCCCCATATCCTGGAACTGACGCATCTTGTTAATAATCACGGTATGACCAAGATGTAAATCCGGTGCGGTCGGATCAAAACCCACCTTGATACGAAGGGTTTTCCCCGACTCCAGTTTCTGTTGCAGATCTTCGATCTTGATGATCTCTTCCGTACCCCTCGCGATCAACTCGAGGGCTTGTTTAACATCCGTCATATACCAGTCCGCGTTCTGCCTGTATTTTTGCAGTGAAATAAAAGAAGTGGCATTGTATTGCCTTGTTCGGCCGTCCTCCACCCCAAACTCCTCATAATGCCTCATGAAGTGCCAAATTCACACTCTGAATTGGGTCTCGTGTGGTATCTTTAGCGCTGCCTGAACGCCTGACTCCGAAGATGGTCAATATGCAGCATGCAAAATAAGAATCTAATTTCCGTGCTGAGCGGATTCCTGTCTCAATTTCATTTCAGAATCACCCGGACCAAGCTGCTCCTGTTCGCCCTGACACTCATCGCTTTCGGCCTTGCGCTGGGCGGGCTAGAAGGTGGTGCAAAGCATGTCACCGAAACCGGTAAAGTGATCAGCCTGGACCTGCCTGACCGTCTGGAGATCGAGACGCCCGCCCTTGAAGGCGCCAACGCAGAGGCCGGCGCAGCAATCGCCCCCGAACCCGAGCAATGGGAGTCCGTAACAGTTCGTTCAGGACAATCTCTCGATGCCATTTTTCGCCAACAGGGCTTCCGCGCCGGCACCCTGCACGAAATCATGACCATCAACGAGAAAACCAGTCAACTGAAGAAAATCCGCCCGGGTGATCTGTTCGAGTTTCAACGCCATGAGGATGGCTCGCTCAAACGCATGCGTTTTGCCATGGATGAAGGCAATTACCTGATCGTCGATTACGATGGCCAACAGGCGCTCGCGAGTTCCGTGGCTCGCGATCTGATCACGGAAATCACCGAAACCAGCGGCACCATCATCTCTTCGTTGTTTCTCGCGGGTAAGCAGGCGGGCCTCAGCGACGGCATGGTGATGAAACTGGCGAACCTGTTCGGATGGGATATTGATTTTGTGCTCGATATCCGTGAAGGGGACCGTTTTTTTCTACTCTATGAAAAAGTGTATAGGGACGGAAGCTTCCTGCGTGATGGCGAAATCATCGGTGCAACCTTTATCAACCAGGGGGAGAAATTCCAGGCATTGCGCTTTGACGTCGACGGGCAGGCCCAGTACTTTGCCCCCGACGGACGCAATATGCGCAAGGCCTTCCTGCGCGCACCGCTGAATTTTTCCTACATCAGCTCCAACTTCAATCCAAAACGCTTTCACCCGATACTGAAACGCGTCAAGGCCCACAACGGCATCGACTACAAGGCGCCTAAAGGCACACCGGTTTATGCGGCGGGAGACGGCAAAGTCATTCGTTCGGACTACAGCAAATTCAACGGCCACCACGTGTTTATCCAGCACGCGAATAACATCGTGACGAAATACCTGCATTTTACCCAGCGAACGGTCAAACAGGGCCAACGGGTCAAGCAGGGGCAGGTCATTGGTTACGTCGGCGCCACGGGTCTCGCGCAGGCGCCCCACCTGCACTATGAATTCCTGGTCAACGGTGTGCACCGCAATCCGCGTACGGTTTCGCTGCCCAAAGCAGACCCGCTGGGAGATACTCAGTTGGTCGAATTCAAACAAATAGCGGCGCCGGTCCTGTCGCAGCTGAGCCGGCTTGAATCCGCATCCATATATGCCACCAACGCGGGCAGCCCGTGACGGACGAACTCATTATCGGCATGCTATCGGGCACCAGCCGGGATGGTGTTGACGCCGTACTGGTCAACTTCAACCGGGGTTCAATGGATATATTGCACGCGCTGTGCACACCCTACCCGCCGGCGATCAGGCAAACACTCGAACAACTGCTCTCAACCGGAGCCCCGCCAACCCAACAGGTGTCACAACTGCTGGACGAAAACCTTGCGTATTTTTTTGCGCGGGTCGCACAAAACCTGGTGCGTGAGGCCGGTTTGGAAATGCGCGACATTCATTGCATCGGCTCGCACGGGCAAAATGTCTGGCACCATCCCCAGGGTGAAAATCCGGTGTCCATCCAGCTGGGAAGAGGCGATTTGATCGCCAGGAATACCGGCACAACGGTGGTCAATGATTTTCGCAGTGCAGATGTAAGGGCGGGTGGCCAGGGTGCGCCGCTGGCGCCTTTGTTACACAGACAACTTTTCTGCAGTGATACGGAAAACCGCGCGGTATTGAACATCGGCGGGATCACCAACCTCACCATTCTGCCTGCCCGGGGAGGTGTTACCGGTTTCGACTGCGGCCCCGGTAACTGCCTGATGGATGGTTGGACCCGGCTGCAATTGCAAAAAGATTACGACGACCATGGTCGCTGGGCTGCAAAAGGTGAGGTCGTCAAGGACCTGTTGGAACGCATGCTGGCTGACCCCTACTTTAACCGGCCCGCGCCCAAGAGCACGGGGCTTGAGTATTTCAGCATGACCTGGCTTGATCAGATGCTGGGGCAAGCACTGCCACCGGCGGTCAATGTCCAGGCCACGCTGGCCGAGTTATGCGCGATTACCATATCCCGCAGCCTCGCCGAAGCCGGAATGCCGGATCGCCTGCTGGTGTGCGGCGGCGGTGTGCATAACGACTTCCTCATGCTGCGGATCGCGGAATCATTACCCGGCGTCGTAGTTGAGTCAACCGCCAGGCACGGCGCCGATCCGGACTGGGTCGAGGGTTTGCTATTTGCCTGGCTGGCACGTGAACGCTTATCCGCTCATGCCCAGGATACGACAGCCATAACCGGCGCCAACCACCCTGTTTTGCTGGGTGAAATACACCGGCCATGAGATGTAAAATATGACTTGATGATGTCATTTCTACTCAATGTCCTCTGGTTTATCTTTGGCGGGTTCCTGATTTCGTTTGCCTATATCTTTGGTGGTGTGCTGTTATGCCTGACCATCATCGGTATTCCATTCGGGATTCAATGCTTCAAATTATCCATCCTTGGTCTGGCGCCTTTTGGACATGAAATTCGTGAAACCGAGCCACCCGGCGGTTGTTTTTCCGTCATTCTGAACGTGATCTGGATTCTACTCCCAGGTTTGGAACTGGCGTTGATGCACCTGTTCCTCGCGGCGTTTTTCGCCATCACGATCA
>DATCZY010000172.1:0-2554 GCA_036525655.1 Lysobacterales bacterium
GCAAACAGATGACGATCCTCGAAAGATACAGCCTCACGCCGGGGGCTCTTCATGAGTTGAGAACAGATCGGATCATCTATCATAACACGGGGGCCATGGTGAGGTTCCTGACTCAGGGTTGAGGCAACGACATCACGGCTATTCCGGGCACTTGATGCTGCTGCCTGCAATGCTTCCACCGCCAGATCGGCACAGTAGCTCCGATCACTGGGGAGACCATCAAGGACCATGCCCAGCCGAATTGCATCAACGTCCTGAATCGTATCGAGTGAACAACCAACCGCAAGGTCTGCGGCGACCGCACAGGCGGCCATAGAGAAACCGCATCCGAAGACTTCGTAACGAGCATCTGCAACCCGATCCAGTTCAACCTTGAGGGTGAAACGGACGGCTACGCGCCTCCCGGCCTGGCCTGAGTCCAGACCGACTTCGCCCGTACCATCAGCACCAGCGATACAGCCAGCCCTGCGTGTATCAGTCGCCCATTGGCGGATTATTTCACTGTATTGACTCATCCCGCTTGTATTGATCCAAATGCTTTATGATGAAAATGTTTCATCACTGTTGTATGGATGTTTTTCAACGCCACTAAATGAGAAACATTTTCCCACCCGCAATCACCATCATCAAAGACATCGCCTTGAGGATCGTTGCTACAGGCAAATGCCGGCTGCCACACAGTGCACCGATGGTCCCGCCGACCAGGGCCATCCCAGCCAGGACAGGCGCGTATCCAGGCACGTACTGCATGTTGCTCAGATGCCCGGTCAAACCTGAGACTGAATTCACCAGGATAAATATTGCCGCGATCCCGGAGACTTCACGGACACGAGCCCACCGCAGCAGAATCATCAACGGGCTCAGGAATATTCCGCCGCCAACGCCGATGAGACCCGATGCAAAACCAAGCACACCTCCCACGGCCATAGCGAGGGGCAAACCCGGAGGCTCGGCTTCGTATTCGTCATTCTTGCGTCGCACGAATAATCGCCACGCAGCGTAAAAGAGCACCACACCCAGTACCGGACGGTAGAATTCCGGTGGCAGGCTAAACGTTCCCCCCAAAAAACTCATCGGGATCGATGTTATCGCAAATGGCCAGAACACACGCCATGAGAACTGACCAGCGGTACAGTAGAGATAGGTGCCAACTCCGGCGACGACAATATTCAGCAACAAAGCTGTCGGCTTGAGCGCCTCCGGATGCAGACTGAACAATGCCATAATCGCCAGGTAACCCGAAGCGCCGCCATGTCCAACACTTGCGTACATCATGGCAACGAGGAAGATAGATACGGCCAAGAATGGGATAAACTCCGGTGGCATTTTTCTCTCCTTAAAAGCTATCTACGCGTTGATCGCTTGCAGCTGTTCGAGATCGATATCTTGACCAACCACACCGGCGGCATCGGCCCGACACTGTTTGCAATGCCTTGCCTGCGACAGGATCAGCTCTGCCTGGTTTCGCACCATCTCAATCGTTGCTTCGGTTGTAGGTTCGACGTCTTTGAATATCCCGAGAGGAATCACCGGAATAATGTTCATCATGTCAGCACCAAGCTCGCGGACCTTCACCGCCAGATCGAGGCTTTCGTGATCATTGACCCCGGGGATATAGACATGATTTACCTTGACCATCATGCCGGACGCTGCAGCATAGCGCACACCATCGAACTGGCGTTTGAGCAGGACGGCAGCTCCTTCTTCGCCATAAAGCCTGTTGCCATGGAACTTGACCCATTCATAAACCTTGGCACCGGTCTCCGGCGTCAGGGCATTGATTGTCACGGTGATGCTGTGAACTCCGAGTCGCTGCAACTTGTCGATATGCTCGGTCAGCAACAAGCCGTTGGTCGACAAACAAAGTGTCATCTCCGGATGTGCCTGTTTGACCTTCTCAAACGTCTCGAATGTCTTCGGATTGGCGAGGGGGTCGCCGGGGCCGGCGATACCAACAACCTTGAGTTGTGCACCACCTTTCATTTGCATGTGGCGTTTCACCAACGCAACACGCTCCACCGCCTGATCCGGAGTCAGCACTTTACTGGTCACCCCGGGTCGGCTCTCGTTTGCGCAGTCAAAGCGGCGTTCACAGAACCCGCATTTGATATTGCAGCCAGGGGCAACCGGCAGGTGAATCCGTCCAGCTTTACTGTGATCACCACCAAAACAGGGGTGGTCGGTCTGGCGTTGCATTTTCATCATCGGACATCCTGCGGACATGACATTGTTCCTTTCATATAAAAAACCCTCGAGAGCATTTGCTCAGGAGGGCGTCTTTGCCTTCTTTATTGTGCGTTACGTCTCTGTATCGCCGGTTAGTCTGAAAAATTCGGCGGGGAGGGTTCAGTGCCTCCCCCGCCTATGCCTGAGGCTATTACATCTCTGGAAAAACCGCTGCGCTACTCGCTACGGTGTTCACATGTCTCCATATTGCCTGCACATTTACCTTCGCAAACCGCATCGTGCGCAACCTTGAGCGCCGGTATGATTGGCCCGGGCATACTGACAACCTTGAAACCCAGCTTCTCCAATTCCTGTTTAGGCAGTTCGC
>DATCZY010000173.1:0-8114 GCA_036525655.1 Lysobacterales bacterium
GGCACGGAACCCGCTGCTCTTGAGCAAATCCGGATATCGTTTCAATATACCGCCGGCGAGGTAGACGCCGTCAAACGCGCCCAGCGCCAGCGCCAGGTTGCCGGCAACCTGCCCCAGCACCTCGAAAAACAAGCCGGTCGCCTCCACCGCGATCGCATCTTCCCTGGCCAGCACCCGCGAGAAAATTTCCGCCGCAGTGATATCGGCATCGGCCACACCACGAATCCTGCACAGCGCCCAGTAGATGTTCTCAAGACCCGGACCGGACACCAGGCGTTCGCTCGAAACCCGCTCGAAACGGCGTCGCAACTGCTTCAACACCTTGAACTGCATCGGTGTTTCAGGGGCAAAACCCGCATGACCGCCCTCGCCGACGATCGGGTAAATGCCCGATCCACGCAGCAACAACCCGCCGGCGCCCAGGCCCGTACCCGGACCCAATACGGCGTAGGTCAACGATTGTTTTCCCGCGGTGGCCGCTGCTACCGGCCCGATGCTTTCAACATCGTTTTCACCCAGCATCGGGATCGAATAGGCTATGGATTCAAAGTCGTTCAGCAATTGAACCCGGGACCCCGGGAAGCTGGTCTCGAGCATGCGGCTGTCGATCACCCAGTGATTGTTGGTAAACCTGACCACACCATCCACGACCGGCCCGGCCACCGCCAGGCAGATCACGTCCGGTTGGCCACTGCCACTGCGCTTGAGGTAATCTGCAATGCCCTGCTCTGCCGTCTCAAAATCGTCGCAGGCCAGCGTCAGTTCATTGGAAAAACCCGACCCGTCCGGGTTGGCCAACGCAAAGCGGGCGTTGGTACCGCCGATATCACCGATCAGAAGGCAAGGCTTGAACATAGTTTTTTACCGTATCAATCAAGAGACAGCAGTATAGTGTACGAAATCAATGAAGAAACCCGCCATTTCCTGCGGGCGCTGTCTTGTACTGCTGTCACCGGTTGCCTCTGAAAATCCCAATTATTACGGTGCACTACACTAGATGCAGCTATTGGGTGGCGCAAGCCAATGCAAACGTATTCAGTTTGCCGCAAGCCGGCATATTGTTCGAATAAAGGTTCGAAAACTCCATGTTCAGAAAATTTTGGCAAACGTGCATTGCGATCACTCGATCACATGGGTAGATCATGCAATGACGGCCAATCGCAAGGTCAATACGCGGCTTATTCATGTTCAACCCGGTTTTGATTCGCCACGTGTTCGTCATCGCTGACCAGCAGCCAGGCAACCGCTGAAATCGCCAGCGCAACGGCAGATATCAGGAAGATGACGCTCTTGTCGCCGGCGCGACTCACCGCGAGACTGACACCCAGGCTGACGACCAATTGGGGCAACACGACGGAAAGATTGAACAGCCCCATGAAAAGACCCATCTGGCCGCCTTCCACCTTTTGCGACATGATCGCAAATGGCAGGCTGACCATAGACGCCCAGCCGATACCAACAACAGCCATCAGAATGTATATCGCTGTTGGCGTATTGCCAAATAGCAGCAGCCCAACGTAACCGGCCGCCATGATGGCGAGGCTCAGCGCATGCGTTTTTATCCTGCCGATCACATTCGATGCGGGCGCCAGAACCAGCACCGGCAATACCGCGGCCACCGCGTTGAGGATCAGGAAGGCCAGCGTGGTCACCCTGCCCGCCTGTACCCCGTCCAGGGCCGTCATGGCGCTTTGTATATAGATGAACATGAACACGAAAGTCGTGTGAATGGCGATCCAGCTGAACGAATGCGCGGACAGGACTTTTCGGAACCCGACCGCGGCGGCCGCGGCAGCTTCCAGACCCTTCTCGCGTGTTGTCAACGATCTGGCCACCAAAGCGATGGTGAACAGTCCGCAGACGATTTCCGCGTAATAATGGTCGTGTTGAATGCCGGATAAACGCAGTGTCATCGCGTAAATATCGTAGACGAGAAAGCCCCAAAGCGGCTGAATACTCATAAGCATCTGTGCCAGCGACCAGCGTGTGGATTGGTTGCTTTTCTGCGGCGCGACCGGGCCTAGCTCCCTCGGCTCTTCGACCAGCAGCGGGGGAATCGTGGTGAACAGTAAAACCAGCACGGCGCCGACATAGATCAGGACGATGTTGTCAAACAGGGCGCCGATAGCGTATGCACCCACGCTGATGGTGCCCGAAACCGTCTGCATCCAGGTGAAGCCGCGGGTGCGATCACTACCCTGGGGTGTGACATCGGCGATGATCGCGCGGGTCGGATTGAAGCCGACGTTGATTGCGACGTCGAGTGAAAGCACTACCATGATCGCCACACCCAAAATAGCTTTTACACCGAGCGCAGCGGAGATCACATCGATATTTGGCAACGCCAGCAGCATCAGGCTGGCGATCAGCCCGCCGATAATGATGAACGGCCGCCGGCGTCCATTCCAAAGCCAGACCTTGTCACTGAGCGCGCCGATGATGACCTGGCCGAATATGCCTGCGATCGGACCCGCCGCCCAGACCAGCCCGATGTCGTGTATTTCGAGTCCGTACTTGCTGGCCAGAATCCAGCTGAGCGCGGATATCTGCACCGACAGGGCAAAACCCATGGCGGTGGCGGGAAGGCTCAGAATGGCGAAAAACGAAGTACTCAGATTCTTTTGATACGGATGCATGTAAACGCCTGTATTTGAATTATTTGAACCGGCAGCCAAGTGTACCAATTCAATCGCGATTTCTGTCCGAAATCCCGGCGCTACATACGTATTCATCGCGGTTTTTCGTCCTGCTTATCTATTATGATGAACCTGGCAGTTCCCACATAGGCGAGACCATGTGATATTTGGGCCTGCTGAAAACACAAAAGCCGTATCGCCGGCCTCGGCCATGGCGACATGATCAGGAACCGGAAATGACAACAAAAACAAAACCACATTTAGATTTCTGGCAAATCTGGAACATGTGTTTCGGGTTTTTTGGTATCCAGATTGGCTGGGGCTTACAGAACGCCAATGTCAGCCGCATTTTCCAGTCGCTGGGCGCAGCCATCGATGAGATACCGATACTATGGATCGCAGCGCCGTTGACCGGTTTGCTGGTGCAGCCGATCGTCGGCTATTTCAGCGACCATACCTGGAACCGGCTGGGCCGCCGCCGGCCCTATTTTCTCGGCGGCGCCATCCTGGCATCTTTGGCCTTGTTCGTGATGCCGAATTCTTCCTTCCTGTGGATGGCGGCCGTCATGCTCTGGATCATGGACGCATCGATCAACATCACCATGGAACCGTTCCGCGCGTTTGTCGGTGACATGCTGCCGGACGAGCAGCGCACCCGCGGGTTTGCCATGCAAAGTTTCTTCATCGGCACAGGCGCCGTGATCGCCTCAGCCATGCCGTGGATGATGACCAACTGGCTTGGCATCAGCAATATCGCGGAACCCGGCGCTATACCCGATTCGGTTCGCTATTCGTTTTACATCGGCGGCAGCGCTTACTTTATCTCCGTGATATGGACGGTTTTCTCGACCCGCGAGTATCCGCCAGAAGACCTCGAGGCGTTTGATAAGGCACGCACCGAGTCATTGCACATCGACACGACGATCGCCGATGACCGGTCACCCGCGCAGTTTTTCAAAAGCGGCGGTGCGTGGCTTGCGGGTGGTATTTTGCTGACGGCCGTTATCACCAGTCTGGACCTGGCCAAGGAACTCTATGTGCTGGGCTTCGGTTTTACCGTTTTCGGTCTGCTACAGTTTGCGGCAGCCTGGTTCAAGCAAAGACGGATGTCTGAACATGGATTCCTGGAAGTCATGGAAGACCTGTTCGCCATGCCCAGGGCCATGAAACAGCTTGCCGTCGTGCAGTTCTTTTCGTGGTTCGCATTGTTCGCAATGTGGATTTACAGCACCGCCGCGGTCACCGCCTACCACTACGGCACGACCGACACGAGTACCGCGCTTTACAACCAGGGGGCGGACTGGGTCGGCATACTGTTCGCCTCGCTCAACGGCTTCGCCGCGCTGACCGCATTTGCCATACCCGTTGTCGCCAGGCGCGTCGGCAAAAAAGTCGCCCACATGATCAACCTGTGGCTGGGCGGCCTTGGTCTCATTGCGTTTTTCTTTATCAGGGACCCGGCTTTGTTGTGGATACCGATGATCGGCATGGGTGTTGCCTGGGCATCCATCCTGTCGATGCCCTATGCCATTTTGTCCGGTTCGCTGCCCGCCAGCAGGATGGGTGTGTTCATGGGCATATTCAACTTCTTTATCACTATCCCGCAGTTGGTGGCCGCCAGTATCCTCGGTTTGCTGGTCAAATTCGTGTTTGACGGGCAGGCCATTTTCGCGCTGGTGCTCGGTGGAATATCGCTACTGATCGCCGGCCTGACAACACTGCTGGTCGATGACCCGACCGAGAAAAAACAAACTTCGTGAGCCCGTTATGAAAGCCCTCAAGAACTTCTCCATCGCCGCCTTCTCGGCGCTGATAATTACTGCGTGCAGCGATGATGCAAAGCAGGTGACCCACCCTGCAGAATCGAAACGACCGGTAGCAGGCCAGCCTGCCGCCTACACTGCAAAAGTTAACCGCGTGTCAGGTGATGTATTCGTGCACCTTTTCGAGTGGCGCTGGGGGGATGTCGCCGCCGAATGCGAAAGTTTCCTCGGCCCAAACGGGTACGCAGCCGTGCAGGTATCACCTGCGCAAGAGCACATCACCGGGTCGCCATGGTGGACGCGTTACCAGCCCGTCAGCTACCGGATTGAAAGCCGCGGTGGCACACGGGCCGAATTTGCAGACATGGTCGGGCGCTGTAAAGCCGCCGGGGTCGCTGTGTATGCCGATGCGGTCGTCAACCACATGGCCGAAATTGGCAGCGGCACGGGCGTCGCAGGTTCCGTCTACGGGCCGTACAGTTACCCCGTTCCTTATGCTTATGATGACTTTCACCATTGCGGCCGCAACGGCAACGATGCCATCGCCAACTACCAGGACCTGTGGGAGGTTCAGACCTGCAACCTCGGCACCCTGCCCGATCTCGATACCGCCAAACCGGCCGTCCAGGCCAAGATCGCAGCCTACCTGAACGACCTGCTCAGCCTGGGTGTCACCGGCTTCAGGCTCGACGCGGCCAAGCACATGGGGCACGAGGATATCGGTGGATACCTGGCTCTGCTGGATACCCGGCCCTATGTCTTCCAGGAAGTCATTGACTGGGGCACCGAGGCGATCGATGCGATGGCCTACCTGGAAAACGGCAGCGTGACCGAGTTCAAGTACGCGAAGGCGCTTTATCCGGCATTTGTAAACGGGCAGCTCGATACGCTGTTCAACCTTGGCGAGGGCGCCGCATATCTGCCAGCGGACAAGGCCATCGTATTTGTCGATAACCACGACCTGCAGCGTGGACACGTGGCCGAAGGCGAGATGCTGAACTACAAATTTGGCGAGCTTTACAACCTCGCCAATATCTTCATGCTGGGATGGCCATACGGCTACCCGAAGGTTATGTCCAGCTATTATTTTGAGGACAGCGACCAGGGCCCGCCGGCAAACCGGCCGGCCGAAAGTGGTGCCTGCAACGCGGCCTGGGTTTGCGAACACCGCAGACCGGCAATGGCGGGCATGGTCGGGTTCAGAAAAGCCACGCAAGGTGCTCCTGTAACCCACTGGCAGGCCTTCGGCGGCCAGGCCATCGCGTTCGGCCGCGGCGGCAAGGGTTTCGTGGTGATCAACGCCGGCCTGGATGGCATCGACGGTACATTTGCGACCGGCATGCAAGGCGGGGAATACTGCAACGTCGTATCCACGGGGGGCATTGATAAAGACTGCGCCGGAGCGGAAATCCGCGTCGACGCAACCGGGATTTTGCAGATTTCCTTGGCGCCGATGAGCGCCGTGGTTATCCAGTCATCCCCAACAAGGTAAGCATCGACCTTGCGGGTCTTTAACCTGAAGTCGATGGACATCTGACGCTGACTCAAATAACACCCGTCGATTGCGGGTAAAGAAAGCCTGCCGGGTTGAACCGGCCAGGCTACGGCGCACTTTTACAGAACATCTCCAGGAACTGGTCGTGACTGGGAATCTTTGGCAACGGCTCCATTTTCAATTTCATCGTATTCTCAAGCTTGTCCTTCAGCTGCGCATCGCTCAGCCCGCCGGCGATCGGGTGATAATCCTGTGGAACAACCCCCTGACCCAGCATGACCTGCAACCATGAAGGCTCCAGGAAGATATCGAGCTGATCCTGGAACAGGCCGCCGTTGGCTTTGAACAAGGCGATTTTTTGCGTCAGGCGCTGCGGCACGTCCATATGACGCGCATCGCGCCAGAACTGGCTGTCGTCACGTTCATTGAGGTAGTAGTGAAGGATGATGAAATCGCGGATCAACTCGTACTCGGTCTTCGACTGGCGGTTGTATTCGTCCACCAGCGCAGCATCGATACCCGCATGGGGGAAGAGATGCAGCAGGCGCACGATCGCCGATTGAATCAGGTAGATGCTGGTGGACTCGAGCGGCTCGAGGAAACCGCTCGACAAGCCGACCGCAACCACGTTGCGGTTCCACTGTTTGCGGGTTCGCCCGGTTCTGAAAGGTATGATTTTTGGATCGCCGATGGCTTTCGACTCCAGGTTGCCCATTAATACACTGGCCGCTTCGTCATCGCTGTAGTAATTGCTGCTGTAAACCAGGCCGTTACCATTGCGGTGCTGCAACGGAATGCGCCATTGCCATCCGGCGGAATGCGCGATGGCGCGGGTAAATGGCAGGGTTTCCTTAAAGCGCTCGGTGGGTACTGCCATGGCGCGGTCACAGGGCAGCCAATGGCCCCAGTCTTCATAACCTGTATTGAGCTTCTTATGAATCAGGAGCCCCCTGATCCCGGAACAGTCAACGAAAAAGTCACCGTCAACAGTCCTGCCATCCTTCAATGCCAGCGACTCGACGTGGCCCGACTCGGCGTTCACATTGACATCGTTAATCAGACCCTCTGTCCGTTTCACGCCACGCTGTTCACTGTATTTGCGTAAAAACCGGCCATATAGCGACGCGTCGAAGTGGTAGGCGTATTTAAGCTCCCACATCGGGTCGTTGACCTGCAACTTGGCGAATTTGCCCGCCTCTGAACACAGGTAATTGAGGTCGTATTCCCACAGGTTCGACTCGATGCCCGCCTGTTGCGCGCGGGTCCAGAAATGATGGAAATGACAAAACGCCTGGCTTCTGCCCGGCGCGCCAAACGTGTGATAGTATTTTTCGCCCTGCACGCGCCAGTTTTCAAATCGGATGGCGAGCTTGATGGTCGATTTGGTTTCACGCAAGAACTCCGCCTCGTTCAGGCCGAGTACGGCGTTGACGTTTTGTATCGGCGGGATGGTCGCTTCGCCGACACCAACGATGCCGATCTCCTCTGACTCGACAAGCTCGATTTCGACCGTGTCACCCAGGACCCGTTTCAGCAGCGCCGCGGACATCCAGCCCGCCGTGCCGCCGCCGACGATGACCACCTTTCCGATTTTCGTTTTCATATTTAAAAAATTCCGAAAAAAAAAGCCCTGCCAGCGATGCTAGCAGGGCTTCGGGCTAATGCCAAATAACGCTTTTACCAGAACTTATAAATTGCACTGAGTAAATAGTTAGCGCCAAATTTCTGGTACTGCGTAACCTGGCGACTATCGTTGTTGGTCTGCACCGTGTCTTCATTGGTCAGGTTCTGGCCCTGCAGGGCGATGGACAGGCCGCCAAGCCAGTCTTCACGTCCCGTAAAACCAAAATCGTAACTGATCTGTGCATCCAGCAGCGTCGCGCCCTGATCGGTGGTGGGCACCAACGAGAGGCTCTCGCCACGGGTTTCCGCCAGGAACTTGGTCCGCTTGGTGGCCGCTACACGGAAGTCCCAGCCACTTCTTTCATAGAAAAGTGTCAGGGAGTAGTTCTCATCGGACATACCCGGGATGCGCGTGTCATCATCCAGCGAGCCATCGATGAAAGTAGCCGTTGCGATCACACCCATGCCTTCCAGCTTGTCCCAGACCAGGCGCATCGGGATGGTCGTCTGCAACTCAAAACCGTGCATGGAACCCGTGAGACCGTCCTCACGAAAGCTCACGACACCGTCAAAGGTTGCCGGGGTGACCGGATTGCC
>DATCZY010000174.1:0-2589 GCA_036525655.1 Lysobacterales bacterium
TACAGCACATTGACAGGGATTTTCAAAAACACCACACCATGTTCGTCCGCCGGCGGCATCTGACCCGCGCGGATATTGACCTGTATCGAAGGCAGGATCAGTTTTGGCATACCGAGTTTGCTATCACGCTGAGTGCGAAACTCGACAAAAGCCCGCTCGGTCACACCTTCGTGGATATGGATATTATGCGCGCATTGCTGCCCGACCGTGGTCTCCCACTGGTATTCATCACGACCCGGGGCCTTGTAGTCGTGGCACAGAAATATCCGGGTTGCGGCGGGCAAAGCCAGGATTTTCTGGATCGACCGGTACAGAACGGCTGCATCGCCACCGGGGAAATCGGTGCGCGCGGTGCCATAATCGGGCATGAACAGCGTATCGCCCACGAATGCGGCATCACCTGCAACATAGGTCACGCAAGACGGCGTGTGCCCCGGTGTATGCATGACCCTGATTTCCAGTGAACCCAGCTTAAATAATTCGCCGTCGTCGAACAGGCAATCGAACTGCTCGCCATTTGGCACAAACTCGTCACCGAGCTTGAATATATCTTTAAAGGTGAGCTGTACCTCGGTGATAAACCGTCCGGTTGCGGTTCGTCCTCCGGTCTTCGATTTCAGATACGCCGCGGCGGAAAGGTGATCGGCGTGGGCGTGGGTTTCCAGGATCCAGACAACTTCCAGACCGTTGTCATGAATAAAATCCAGGACCCGGTCGGCGGAAGCGGTTGAAGTCCGTCCCGAAGCCTGGTCAAAATCCAGTACCGGATCGATAATTGCACAGGAATTGCTGGACGGGTCCTTCAACACGTAGGTCACAGTATTGGTCTGTTCATCAAAAAAAGCGCTAACACCGGGCTTCATTCACTGCTCTCCACTTCAAAATTTAATCTGCCGTTCATCCACAGCTTGATATGATATCTGCGAAAGGAGTATTCAATCGGGATTGTTGACTGGAAAATCCGAATTGACTTTATATTATAAATTGCTAATATATTCAACCTCTCGTTAACTGACCACAGAGACTTTTACTATGCAAGACTCCCCCGTTCTTTCCTGGAAAATGGCCGGTCTGTTGCTCGGACTGCTGGTGGTCCTGGCCACCGCGCTGGTCAAGCCGTTCGGTGTGTCGACACAGTACGTGCTCACCGATGCGATCGTCATACACAACGTCGCACCCACGGTTGCTGAATCCACAGAATACCTGAACAAGTACGGTACAAAAGAGGACTGGAGTATCGGTTACGGCTGGATGCTGGTATTCGGCATGTTCCTGGGTAGCGGTATTGCGGCAATGGCCACACACCGCTTCCGTCAACGCAAAATCCCTGCACTTCCCGATATGTGGAGAGAACAATTCGGCGAACACAAGGCCAAGCGATTGCTACAGGCATTTATCGGCGGCGTGTTGCTGCTATTCGGCGCCCGCCTGGCAGGTGGCTGCACCAGTGGGCACATGATCAGCGGCATCTCACAACTGACGGTGGGTTCGTTCCTGTTCGGTGCCGCGATATTCGCTTCGGGCATCATTACTGCCCGAATTCTTTACAAGAAGAGGGCATCATCATGAAACTCTTACTTGGACTTGCCATCGGTACGGCGATCGGTGCGGTGATGCAGCTGGGCGGCGCCTCCAGCTACCACAAAATTCTCGGTAGCCTGCTCTTGAAAGACATGACCATTATCAAGTTGATATTGATGACCATCGCGGTCGCCACGGTCGGCATCTATGCACTCGACCTGGTTCACCTGGCCCACATGGAAATCAAACCGACCTACGTGGTAGGTATTGTCATCGCCGGATTGATATTCGGTGTTGGTTTTGCCATTTCCGGTTATTGCCCGGGTACCTGCGTACTGGCCTCGGCAGAAGGAAAAACCGACGCCATCTTCACCCTTCTTGGCGGTCTTGTTGGCGCAGCACTGTATGCCTTTGTCTATCCGTGGATGGCACCGCTGATCAAACTCACCAATTTCGGTGAGATTACGCTGGCCAGTGTTTTCAACGTCAGCAACGGTATCTGGATCGCCATCCCACTCAGCGCCATCCTGTTGCTGCTGGTGTTCAAGGTACTCAAAGACCGCTACGAGTAAGCAAGCTCCATCACCTTTTCTCGTTAGGTGATGCACTGCGGGGGGCCTCCGGGCCCCCTTTTTTTATGTTCAGGATTATGTTCAGGATTATGTTCAGGATGAACGGTACACCGCGGGCGCAGGAAGCGCAGGAGCGGTGCCTGTCAGGTTAGCACTGCGTATGGCACAGGAAGCGCACGACTGCAGGGACGCAGGAGGTAGAGCAACGCAGGAGCAGTTGCCGAGGAGCGGTGCCTCTGAGGTTAGCACGGCGTGTCATGCATTGATTAAACCTTAAACACTGATCTACAAGTCCGCCAGCGGCGGTGCAGTCCCTTGCTTCCGGGCTCGCTATAAATACTTCCCTGTAAGCTCGAGCTCGACTCCTGTCTCGCACGGTCCCGAAGAAAGCTATTACACCCCTCCTGGCTAAGAGGTTGCGTATTCATAAGTGGTTTCGGCCCGATCAGGTTTCAATTGAAAGGCTGCCAACCCGGGCCATGCGTAATGCGCAGCG
>DATCZY010000175.1:0-2060 GCA_036525655.1 Lysobacterales bacterium
CCAGTTTCTGGCCGATCGCCTTGAACAACTGGTCGGCCGGCAGCACGAAGGTTTCACCGGTACCGGCCGGACGGCCATCGGCGCCTTTTCGGGTGTATTCAAATTCAACCGCGCTCAGCTGGCCGTTCTCTGCCAGGATGCGATGCGGTTGCGCATGTGTGCGGATCAGCACGCCGCTGGTCTGCGCCACCTTTTGCTCGTATTCGGTGGCGCCCATTTCATCGAAGCCGCGCCGGTAAACCAGGGTTACGGATTCCGCGCCCAGCTTCTTGATCTGCACCGCCATGTCGATGGCCGTGTTACCGCCGCCGATGACGACCACACGGCGGCCGACCGGCAGGCTCGAAAGGTCTTGCTGGCGTATGCGTTCGATAAAATCGACGGCGTTGTATACACCCCCGACCGCTTCGTTCTCCATAGCCAGCGCCTTGACGGCGTTGTGGCCGAGACCGATGAACACCGCATCGTAATCGCGGCGCAGTCCGGCCAGGTTGAAATCTTCGCCCAGGGCCTTGCCCGTTTCCAGGTTGATACCGCCGATATCGAGGATATAGTTGACTTCCCTGGCCGCGCGGTCGTCCAGCATCTTGTAGGCGGCCAGGCCGTATTGGTTCAGTCCCCCGGGTTCAGTGCGCGCTTCATAGATGTTGACAGTGTGACCGAGCATCGCCAGGCGGTGCGCACAGGACAAACCGGCGGGCCCGGCGCCCACGACCGCGATTTTCTTGCCGCTGACCGGTGCACGCTTGAAAAGCTGTATGCGGTTTTCCAACACGTGGTCCGTCGCGTAACGTTGCAATTGCCCGATCATCACCGGCTTATCTTCGGCGGTGTTTTTGACGCAGACCTTCTCGCATAATTCTTCCACCGGGCAGACATTGCCACAGGTGTTGCCCATGATGTTTTCTCTGAGGATGGTTTTGGCGGCGCCCTTCACGTTGCCGCTGGCAATCTTGCGGATAAACCCGGGGATATCGATATCCGACGGGCAGGCCTCGGTGCAGGGGGCATCATGGCAGAACAGGCAGCGCGCGGATTCCTGGATCGCCTGCAGTTCGGTCAGCGGTTTGTGCAGTTCGGCAAAATTCTCCCTGATCACCTCAGGATCCAGTCTTCCGCAACGGATATCTGCACTCATCGGACGCGTTTCCCCAACATCAGTATGTAATAGACAAGGCTCGAGATGCCGAGGCCGATAAACCAGGCATAGTTATACAGGTTAACGACAAAGCCACTGCCGGAATAAAGACCGACGTTGGCCAGGAAGCCCGGTATATTGGGTAGAACACCGATTACCAGCGCGATGATGGCCATCGGGTTGACACCGGCGTAAACCCCCTTGCTGCGGTACAGGTCCTCTACGTTGAGCACGGTTTTGCGGATCAGGAAATAGTCGACCAGGATGATGCCGATCACCGGCCCCAATAGCGCGGAGTAACCGATCAGCCAGGTAAATATGTAACCGCTGGGGTCGGCAATCAGTTTCCAGGGCATGATGACGATGCCGATGATACCGGTGATATAACCACCGCGTTTGAAGTCGATATGTGATGGCAGCAGGTTGGAAAAGGCATTGGCCGGGCCTACGACGTTGGCTGCGGCATTGGTGGAGATGGTGGCGATGATGACCGCCACCATCGAGAAAAACACCACCGTGTGCGATTCAAACCGTCGCACCAGGACCACCGGATCCCAGATGGCCTCACCGAAAATGATAATGGTTGCACTGGTGACCGCCACGCCGATGAAAGCGAACAGGGTCATCGTGGTCGGCAGACCGGATAATTGTCCGATCACCTGCGCGCGCTGGCTTCTGGCGTAACGGGTGAAGTCGGAAATGTTTAGCGTCAGGGTGGCCCAGAAACCCACCATGGCGGTCAGGCTCGGCCAGAACAGCGTCCAGAATTCGGCGGAACTCTGAAATTTTGAACCGGCATGCAGCATCGGCCCGAAGCCGTCCGCGCCCTCGTAGGCCCAGGCCAGCAGCGCCAGGCCACAGAGCAACAGGAAGGGTGCCGCGACGTGCTCGAGGATGCGGATCGAATTGATGCCTTTCCAGA
>DATCZY010000176.1:0-2238 GCA_036525655.1 Lysobacterales bacterium
CTGTGAATCGGGTGAGACGCATGGCGGTATGTTCGCTCCAAGGTTGAGTCCCCCCCAAACTTGTATGACAGATTATAGCCGCGTCACCGGCTTTGTCACGATTCTGATGCGGAAGGTTTGCGGAATTTATGCAGAAAAAAAGCCGGAATTAGATTCCGGCTTGATTTGAAGGTGGGAAAATCGCTATAGGGAAGCGTAATAGGCCGCCAGGTTTTCTATATCAGCGTCGCTGAGCGCGGCAACCATGGGCGCCATCATCGGGTCCTGACGGGTGCCGTCACGAAATGCCTTAATCTGCTTGATAAGGTACTGCTCTTTCTGTCCCGCAAGGTTAGGCCACAGGGGGCTCATGCTGATACCGTTGGAGCCATGGCAACTGGCGCACATGGCTGATTTTGCTTTACCTGCTTCGATATCTCCAGCCAGGGCAGATGCTGATACGAAAAGCAGCGCCATAATTAGCGTAAAGAATAATGATTTCATTTAGTGCTCCGTAAGGTTTTTTCGAAAGGATGAAAGTGGGTTAATACTTGCGGATTCTACCGCATAATGGTGCATGAGTAACTAGCGCGGAGCGGCAGCGCGTGGTTTGTTTGCTTTGAAATTGTGGTGGTTTAAAGCGCGCACGGATTAAATGAGCGCTTTACACGCTGGTTTTTCCTACCCGTTTACTCAAGCGGCAGTTCAATTGGCGAGGATTTGCACCTGTTCGGGGTTTGTCAGTTCACGCATGGCTCCGGTCGTGTCCGCGCCTGAATGGAGTGCTGCTTCGGAAGCCATTAACCCACGTTCGGTTTTTGGCACGAGAAAGCCGGCAGAGAATTCAGAAATGACTGTTGAATCGGGCGAAGGCGCGCTCGCCAGGAACAGGGCAGTGGTCAATAGAATGGTCGACTTCATGTCAGTACATCCTTGTGTAACACATTGAAAATCGGTCGTTATTTTTCAATAAACGATGCCCGGATTTTCAGCCATCCTGGCTAAAAAATGAAACCGGGCCGATCAGTATATACCAATTCGAATATAAAATTCCAAGTGAATGATATTAAAGGGCTTTCAAAACTGTCGGATGCCCTCATTCGTGGCCATCAAAACGAGGTCAGCCGGGCGCATCGCAAACAAACCGCAAGTCACCACGCCGGCCAGGTTATTGATGGTTTTTTCCATCCCGACAGGATCGGTAAGGTCGAGGTTATGAATATCGAGAATCCAGTTGCCATTGTCGGTCGTAAAACCCTCGCGCCATACCGGCTGGCCACCGAGGGCGACCATCTGGCGGGCCACCAGGCTGCGGGCGAGGGGTATGACCTCCACGGGCAACGGGTACGCCCCCAGTACCTCTACCTGCTTGCTCTCATCGGCAATACAGACAAATGTTTTGCTCGCGGCAGCGACAATCTTTTCCCGCGTCAATGCACCGCCGCCGCCCTTGATCAGTCGCCGGTGTGCATCGAACTCATCGGCGCCATCGATGTATACATCCAGGCCGTCGGTTTGATTCAGGTCCACGACCTGTATGCCGCCCGCGGTCAGCAGCCGGCTCGTGGCTTCGGAACTGGAAACCGCGGCTTCGATGCGGATACCGCTGTTGATCAGTGACTCGATAAAGCAATTAACGGTGCTGCCGGTGCCTACGCCTATGATGCTGTCCGGTCGGACATGGTCAAGTGCCGCCGCGCCTACGAGGCGTTTCAATTTATCCTGGTTCATGCTGCCCTCAACGACATAATGTAATCCCACTGTTCGGGTGCAACCGGTATCACGGACAACCGGTTACCCTTGCGGATCAAGGGCAGGTCGCCCAGGGTTTCGGCGTGTTCCTTGATGACTTTGAGAGATATCGGCGGATCCACTTTTGTGATCAGACGGATATCCACCAGGAACCAGGTCGGGTTTTCGGGATCACTCTTCGGATCAAAATCTTTGGCCTTGGGGTCGAAGGCATCCGGATCAGGATATGGCTCCGATACGATCTCGGCTATGCCGACGATACCGGGGACCTCGGTGTTTGAGTGATAGAAGAAAACACGGTCGCCGATACGCATTTCATCACGCATAAAATTGCGTGCCTGGTAATTGCGCACGTGCTTCCACCAGCGTGTTTGGTCGGGGCATTGCGCCAGGTCATCGACACTGAAAACATTGGGTTCACTTTTTACCAGCCAGTGTTTCATTTATTCCTCCGCATTATTTGAAAATGTTTGCTGGCCGGCAAAGTCCATCCAGCCCTGTTCATTG
>DATCZY010000177.1:0-14111 GCA_036525655.1 Lysobacterales bacterium
CCGATACGCTGTAACAACGCGGAAATGCTACCCGGCGTACCCATCTGGCAGACAAGGTCGACGTGCCCGATGTCGATACCGAGCTCCAGCGAGGCAGTCGCCACAAGGGCCTTGAGTTGCCCAGACTTGAGCGCCTGTTCCGCTTGCAGGCGATGCGTGCGCGACAGGCTGCCGTGATGGGCGGTGACGGCATCCTCACCAAGGCGTTCGGCCAGGTGACGTGCAAGCCGCTCCGCCAGGCGGCGGGTGTTGACGAATATCAGCGTGGTGCGGTGCTCGAGGATGTATGCCACCAGCTTCTCATACAGCTCTTCCCATACCTCATTGGCCAATACCGGCGCCAGAGGGGACTCCGGCAATTCGATGCATATATCCATGTGGCGTTTGTGGCCGGTGTCGACAATGGCGCATTCCAGGCCGCCACACAGGTAATCTGCGATTCTTTCGATCGGTTTTTGCGTGGCCGATAAACCGATGCGCGTCGGGGCGTGATGACAGAGCGCATCGAGCCGCGCCAGTGACAGCGACAGATGACTGCCGCGTTTATTACCGGCTAGCGCATGTATCTCATCCACTATGACCGTAGACAGCCCGGCAAGCATGTTGCGGCCCGATGCCGAAGTCAGCAACAGGTAGAGCGACTCGGGTGTGGTGACGAGGATATGCGGCGGCTGTCTGGCCATTTTCGCGCGCTCGCCCGCCGGCGTATCACCGGTCCTGACTGCCGCGCGTATACTGTGGGCCGGCATTCCGGCAGCGAGCAGTTCCTCCCCGATGCCCTCGAGAGGCGCCTGCAGATTTTTTTCTATGTCGTTTGAAAGCGCCTTGAGCGGCGAGACGTACAACACGTAAACCCTGTCTTCCAGCCCACCGTGGCGGCTTTGTACAACAAGGTCGTTGATCGCGCACAAAAAGGCCGCCAGGGTTTTACCACTGCCGGTCGGCGCGGCAATCAGCACCCGTGGTTGCCTGACGATCTCCCGCCAGGCAGCGGTCTGCACCGGCGTCGGTGTTTCAAATGTCGTGGTGAACCAGCGCCGCAGCGCCGGGTGAAATTCAACGGGAAAAAGATTGGGCAAATTATCTACGGGCATGTATGGATTGTAGTTCAGGCGTTCTCAAAAGCCGAGAACAGGAAGTGCTCCAAGCGTCAAATTAACGGCCGCTTTGCGGTAAGGGGCCGCCATCGCCTCCGGTAAAAGGTCATTGGAATCTGTCAGCACGGGAGCATGACGGCCGTTTGCCGGAAAGAATAAAATCCTGCATATATTCAGTCAGCCAGGTGCCGTAATGCAAAAAGCAGTGTATCGAAGCGCTGTTGCACAGACTCCAGGCTGGCTGATTCCAGGCGGCTGAATCTCCTTGCCAACACCACTTTCTTGTGTGCCAGTACCTGAACCTCTAACTCCACAGTGCCTTCCGACCACAGATTTGCAGGCAGTCCGGCAAGTTGAGCTTTTTGCATTGCCGCAACCAACCGGGTGTATTGATCGTCTTCCAGTGGCGTCACCCTCGGCTCTTCCAGCGGCCGTCCGGGTAAATAAGCCTGGCGTGACAACCGGCCACCAACAAGACGTAATAAGGTACCCGGATTGTCGTCACCTCTGGCTGGCAAGTCCAGGAAGCGCAAACGAAGAACCTGGGGGAATAATTGTCCATCTGAGAGCTTTTCCAATGCATCTTGCAGATCGACCGGTGTCACCGCGCTGTCGGCATATCGCGCCGCCTGGTCCAGCAACTCGGTGGCCAGATCCGACAGCGGTGTTGCCGGTTTGCCGCCCACCATTTGTACCGAGCGTTTCTCCAAATTCTCTATCTCGATCCGAACGCGGCAACTTATACGTGCCGCTGCTTCAGACTTCGCAGATTCCGCTCCGCCGTAGCGGTCTTCAAACCCGGCGAACCCCCTGTCAACCAGTATCCTGAGGAGGCTGGAACGGGCAGATGGCGGTAGTAAGATCTGGCTGCGTCCGTTCCAGATTGCGGCAGCACCGGGGAATAGCTCGAGTGATCGGTTACCGCTGTGATCGGTGCAATAGACCTGCAGAAGGTATGGACTTTCAGGGGTTGCTGATGCGTGCAGGAGGACAATGTTGAGATCGGCCGCGGCGACTGCGTCGCCAGGCCGGACATCACCCGTTTTTGCCAGGGTCACATCCCACAGCAAACAAAGCATACAAAGGCATGCAAGGTGTCCGTGTCGCATGCTGACAGTTTAACAGATCATCCCTGCCCATCGGTTGAAAATCGACCTGCAACGCGATTTTGACTTATCTGGATCAGGAAATTTAACCCTGCATTAAGGTGCGATATTTTAATGTGAACTTACCAAATCTTTGGGAGGAACTATCGTGACGAATTCACAACGATTTGTACTTATTCTTTCGACCTTTTTGATCTCATTCACCCTAACACCGGTTCTCGCTCAAGCGCAAAGCGATGTCGCCCGGGAGAAACTCCTGGCCAAAGCAACCAACCACCCCCTGGTTTCACTGCGGGAAGCTGCAGACCGTTCGAGAAGCCGGCCGATTAAGCCGGGCCCGGCACGCGAGGTGCCTAATTTCCGCAGCAAAGGCAAACCCGTTTTCAGTGGCGGGACGGCGCTGTCGGATGCCATTTTGCAGGATACTGCCGGTCAGCAGATAGCAATGGTCGGTAGCGGGTTTTACGGCACGTCCAACAACGATAACCAGTATGTGGTCGGTTACATGATTGCACCGCCCGATACCGATGGCCAGGTCGGTCCCGATCATTTTGTGCAAATGATCAATCTGCTGACCACCATCTTCAACAAAGACGGTGGAATAGAGTTGGAACCATTCGCCAGCAATGCTTTTTGGGAGGGAATCGGCGGCAACTGCGAGGCCTATAACCAGGGCGATCCAATCATCCTGTATGACGATGTCGAAGATCGTTGGCTGGTCAGCCAGTTCGCGTTTCCCGATTCCATGACCTCGTATTCCCAGTGCGTTGCGGTGTCCATGGATGGTGATCCGGCCGGCGGCTGGCATCGCTATGAATTTTCATTCGCGGGCTATGGCCTGAATGACTATCCCAAGCACGGTATTGTCAGCGATTCCATCACGATGACGGCGAACCTGTTCAAACCGCGTGGGCGTAATTTCTACTGGGCAGGAACCTTCCTTGGCGTGATGGATAAGGCTGCCATGTATGCCGGTCAAACAGCCAGTCTTATCGGCTTTAACATCGGCACAGCCGAGTTTGGCTTCGTGGCGGGCGATCTGGATGGCAACGGCTCGGTGCCTGCCTTGTTCGCCACCGCGATGACCACGGCGAATCGATTTGATATCTGGCGTATCGATGTAGACTGGACAACACAGGCCGCGTCATATGCCCACATCGCCTCACTGCCGATAACACCTTTCGACTCCGAACTTTGCAGTGCATCACGCGGTGCCTGTATACCGCAACCGGATGGTGGTCCCCTGCTCGAGTCGCTGTCGGACCGCCTGATGCACCGCTTGCAGATTCGTCAATTCCCCACCCACCGCAGCATGGTGACAGCGCATACGGTCGATGTAGGGGGCGGACGCGCCGGCATACGCTGGTATGAACTTCGCGAATCCACCGGCGGTAACTGGGCGCTCTACCAGGAAGGAACCTACGGGCCCGCGGACGGTGAATACCGCTTCATGCCCAGTGCTGCGATGAATGCCGCTGGCGATATCGGCATTGGCTACCTGCTGTCCAGCACCGGAACCTACGTGTCAACCGCGGCGGTGGGCCAGACCTTTTCGGCCTCCGGTAGCGGTGTGCTTGATACCGAAGAGCTGATATGCGCCGGCGGCAGCGGGGTGCAGGAGAACGTGTCACGTGCCGGTGATTATTCATCCACTTCGATCGACCCGGTCGACGACAGCTTCTGGCACACCAATGAAGTATTCACCGAAACCGGCAGCTTCCAGTGGAATACCTTCGTATGTGAGTTCGTGGTCGCGAGTAATGGCGCCAATATTCCGCCGGTGGCGGATTTTGGCTACACCTGCAATGAGCTCAGTTGTGCGTTTACCGATCAAAGCTCTGATGCCGATGGATTGATTGCTGCGTGGTCTTGGGCATTCGGTGATGGCGGCACGTCAAGCAACCAAAACCCATCCCACAGCTTTACTGCTGACGGCAGCTATGCTGTCACTTTGTTGGTGACAGATAACGAAGGCGCCACGGACTCCGCGACCCATACCGTCTCGGTAAGCGGCCCGACGGTCAATCTTCCCCCATCCGCGTCATTCAGCTTCGATTGTTCCGCTCTCGCCTGTGGTTTCGACGGCAGCGCTTCGTCGGACAGCGACGGAAGCATTGCCAGTTACCAATGGGACTTTGGTGATGATGCGACGGCCAGCGGGCTAACGACGAGTCATGAATACGACACCGAAGGTGATTACAACGTGACGTTGACCGTAACGGACAACCTTGGCGCCACCGGTTCAGACAGCCAGGTTGTTACGGTCAAAGCCAGCGACGAGCTTGATCTCATCATCAGTGCCCAGATGACCAGCACCAGCAAATGGATGGCCAGGGTGGAAGATCTCAATGGGAGCAACCTGCAGGGAAGTTGGTCTGCGAGCGGCATAGCGGCTTGCAGCGGTTCGGTGTGCACCCTGAGCAATATTCAAAAGAAAGTGCTTTCGGTCACATTTACGGCCGCTAGCACGGGTGAGACGATCAGCATAGACAAACCTTGAATCTTGCCGGCCTGTAGCGGCTCTCTTAAACAGGGAGCCGTTATGGCTCGGGCAGGCGCACCGGTTCCCAGTCAGCACGACTGAGCAGCCAATCGCCACCGTTGCGTATCCATCCGGTTTCGACTTCAAACAGCTGCCCGCTATCGGGCAACAGACCGGCGCCCCCGGTAACCAGGATTTTAAAATGGGCGGAAGCCGTATCCTCGCCGGTTTCGCTTACAAATATGGGGAAAAATTGCGCCTGCAAACGCCGGTGCTGGTTGATCTGAAAAATCATGAAACGGTGAAACTCGCGCCGGTCCAGCGAACCCTGCTGACCGCCGAATGAGTCTGCAATGTAGGTCATGAACTCGAGGTGCTGGCCTTCTTCCGCGGCAACTTCCATGTTGCGCAGGGTCGCGATAACCTGTTGTTCGACGCTGAGCTTCTCACCACAACCCGCCAATATCAGGGCCGCCATGGCCAGGCTCAGAAAAGCTCTCATCAGCGGCTTACTTGTTGTCTTCCAGGTAACGTTCCAACAGGTGGGACGCAACCACGATGAGGTCGTGTTCGGTGACCAGACCGATCAGTTTGCCGTTGTCGACCACCGGCAGGCAGGCCAGCTTCGATTTGCGCATCAGGCGTATCGCATCGACGGTGGTGGCGTCGGAATCAATGGTGACCGGGTTCTTCGTCATGATCTCCCTGACGGTCACCTTGTGCTCACCGCCCACCCTGCCTTCGGCCACCAGTCGCAACAGGGCGCGATGCGACACCAGGCCGATCAACTCCCCGTCATCGCCTTCGACCGGGATATGCCGCACATGCCGCCAATCCATCAGTGTCGCCGCAAAATCGACAATGTCATCCGGTCTCACCGTGAACAGGTCGGTTGCCATGAACTGGGAGACCTGCAGATAACTCTCGCGCCAACCCTGTTGTTCGCAGAAATCAGCCAGTACCCATTCCGAGATCGGCTTACCGCTTGTCTGCTGTTCGACCATGCTGCTGACCAGGCAGCGCATGCGTTGATCTTCCGTTCCCTGGTCGTGCATCTCATTCAGGGATTCCAGAGCCCACCGGGCGCCGTTTCTTCGTGTGGAAACACGATCGCGAAGGACACCGAGATATTTGTCTATATCCTTTTGCTCAACCCCGTAATCCTGCAGGCCGCTCTCCGCCAATGGCAAAAGTTCGTCGAGGATCAGCTTTCTGGCCGGCATATGGGTGTCGCCAAACCAGTTCATCTGCGCGCGGATACCCGCCCTGGCCGCGGCCATGAAGTTGGCCTTGATATCCTGAAAAGTGATCTGTTTGCGTATATCGCCATATTCCTTGGACATCCCCGCCATCATGCCGACAAAAAATGCCGTATTGGCAATCTCATCGATGACCGTCGGGCCCGAAGGAATCACGCGGTTTTCAATCCGCAGGTGAGGTATGCCGTTACGTACGCCGTAACAGGCCCTGTTCCAGCGGTAGACGGTGCCGTTATGCAGACACAAGGCTTTTAACTTTGGTGCAATACCCTGCGCCACCATCGCCAGCGGATCGTGCTCGGTTTCCGTCGTCAACAGCACCCGGAAGCGGGCGATATCTTCCTTGAAAATTTCAGTGACGGACTTATCGACCCAGTCGTTACCGAAATGCACACGCGGTTTAAGCCCGCGGGCCTGGTGGGTCGTGGAGCGGGCATCGACCGAATATTCAAAGACGGAAATCCGCGTTTCATGCCAAAGACGCTTTCCCAGCAGTATGGGCGAATTGACTGCTGCCGCCAACAAGGGACCCGTCACCACCTGGGCGATGTTGTAGAGACGCGCGAAATCTTCCGGACCCACCTGGAAATGTACCTGGAAACTGGTATTGCAGGCCTCCAGCATCAAGTTGTCGTGATTGACGATCAACTGGTCGGTGCCGTTAATCGCGAATTGCAGATTCTGACCGCGCAGGGCCATGAAAGCCTTGTTCAAAGCGTGATAACGCGGGATCGGCACCATCGATTCAAGACCCAGGTTTTTCAGCGTCAGCGTCGGTAAGATTCCGACCAGTGCAATTTCACTGTCACACTGATGCGCCGCCGCGCGTGCCTTGGCGTAAATCTCCTGTGCCTCGGCTTCCATCCGGCTCAGGCAGTCTGATTTGAGTTCCTGAACTGACAGGTTGGCCTCGATGTTGAACAGGCCAAGTTCGTGGGTAAAGCGATCGTCATCCAGCTTGGCAAGGACTTCCAGGGCAGTCAGCGCCGGTTGGTGTGCGTTGTTAATCAGGAACATTTCCTGTTCGGCGCCGATGCGGCTGACACCCGACTCCACCATGCCCTTGTCGAGCATGGCTTCCAGCGCCCTGACCTCTTCGAGAAGCGCTTTCATAAAATCCTGACGTACGGATTCGCTTGCGCCTTCTACTATATTTTGTTCACCCATCCGGTGCCGCCTTGAGCAATCTTCCGTTCCTGATAATAAACACAGCCATGGGGGTCGGCAAACAAAAACTACAAAACAACTGCGCAAAGTCATTTATCATGCAAAAATAACAAGCGAAAATGATATGTTCTTAAAGCACCGACGACCCACCTTGGGAGATGTCACGATGATGGAAAAACCCTGGTTAAAAAGTTATCCGCCCGGAGTCCCCGCACAGATCGATTTAAGCGGTTACCGCTCGATTGTCGATGTGCTGGAACAAAGCTGCAGCAAATACAAAGATCGCATGGCCTACCACAATATGGGCGCCGAGCTGAGTTATGCCGAACTCGACTACCTGACCAGGAACTTCGCCGCCTCCCTGCAGGACATGGGTCTGCAACCTGGCGACCGCATCGCCTTGATGATGCCCAATATCCTGCAATACCCAGTGGCGCTGTTTGGTGCATTACGGGCCGGGCTGGTCATCGTGAATACCAATCCGCTGTATACGGCACGTGAATTACGCCACCAGCTTGTCGATTCCGGCGCCAAGGCCATCGTCGTGGTTGAAAATTTCGCATCGGTGCTGGAAAGCGTCAGGGACGAGGTTCCGCTGGAGTACATCATCACCACGGCTGTGGGTGATTTGCTCGACTTCCCCAAGTCACTGCTGGTTAACTTTGTACTGCGGCACGTAAAAAAGAGGATACCGGCGTGGAAGCTGCCAGGGTCGGAGAGATTTCAGGATGTGCTGGAGCGGGGCAAGAGGTTGCCTTTGAAACCGGTCAATATCGCCTTTGAAGATATCGCGTTTCTGCAGTACACAGGCGGCACCACCGGGGTGGCGAAAGGCGCAATGCTAACCCACCGCAATATCGTCGCGAACCTGCTGCAGGCGCGCGCCTGGTTATCCCAGTTGGATGGCGAATCCAGTGAGACCATCATTACAGCCTTGCCGCTTTATCACATCTTTGCCCTGACGGCGAATTGCCTGACATTCATTTACCTTGGCGGCAGCAACATCCTGATCACCGACCCGCGTGACATGGATGGGTTTGTCAAGGAACTGGGCCGTCACAAGTTTACGGCGATCACCGGCGTCAATACTTTGTTCAATTCCCTGCTCCATACCAAGGGCTTTGCAGACCTCGACTTCTCGAGTGTCAAGATGACACTTGGCGGTGGCATGGCGGTACAAAAAGCAGTCGCGGAACAATGGAAAAAGGTCACCGGTGTGACGCTGATAGAAGCTTATGGCTTGACCGAAACCTCCCCCGCCGCCTGTATCAACCCGGTGACCCTGGAAGACTACAACGGCTATATCGGTCTGCCGATATCCTCGACCGACGCAGCTGTCGTGAATGAAAATGGCGAGTTCCTGCCGGCTGGTGAACCCGGTGAACTGTGCATACGCGGACCACAGGTCATGAAGGGTTACTGGCAGCGCCCGGAGGCCACCGCGGAAGTGCTGGATGATGATGGCTGGCTGCATACCGGCGATATCGCAATTATGTCGCCGGACGGTTACTTCAAGATCGTCGACCGCAAAAAGGACATGATCCTGGTGTCCGGTTTCAACGTCTACCCCAACGAAATCGAAGATGTGCTCGCCCTGCATCCGAAGATTCTGGAAGTCGCCGCAATCGGTGTGCCGGACGAGAAATCGGGTGAAGTTGTCAGTCTTTTCGTAGTCAAGAAAGACCCAAACCTTACCAAGGAGGAAGTCCTCGAATTCTGCAAGGAAAACCTGACCGGCTACAAGCGACCGCGTTATGTCGAGTTCCTGGATGAACTGCCGAAGAGCAACGTCGGAAAGATTCTGCGAAGAGAACTGCGCGACGCTTAACACGAAAAAAACTCCGTTTAACGGGTTTTGATGTCGCTCAAAAAGCGTTCGCTATATTCAGGGCAACCCGGGCTTGGCTGCAATTTCCACCAGCCTTTGGCTTGCTATGGTCATTGGCAGAAAGCAATTATCACCACGGCCGCCTGAAGTTCCGTTTATCGCCCGAAAGCACCTGCGCAAACAGATTGCGTGGGCGCACACTTAGATCGAGGGCGGCAGGAAAGCGGGCAAAGTGGTGATCTGCGTCTCGAAAAACAACTAAACATCAATATAAAGCCATGTAGTACACTCCATTTTTTTCAACTATCGGAATACAGGGCTCATGAATAAGAAAATACCGCTATTGGCTTGCCTGCTCCTACTGATATCCGGCCCGGCTGGCGCCGGGGAAACCGACACCAAAACCGACGGGACACCTGAGAAAACGGTAGAGCCCATGCATTTCGAATCTACCGGCAGCGTCAACATCGGTGGCAAGAATATCGAATACACCGCCACCGCCGGCACCCTCGTGATGAAAGACGACAAGGATGAGCCCATTGCCGAATTCGGCTACACGGCCTACGTCCAAAAGGGCAAGGACAAGACGAACCGGCCAATCCTGTTTGCCTATAACGGCGGTCCGGGATCAGCCTCGATGTGGCTGCACATGGGTATCCTCGGCCCGGTGCGCACCGTGGTGGAAGATCTGGAATTCACATCCACCGGTCCGTTTCGCAGGGTGAACAACGAATACAGCGTCCTCGACAGGGCCGACCTGGTCATGATCGACCCGGTGGGCACCGGCTTTTCCCGCCCGGCGGGTGAAACAAAGGGTGAGGTTTTCTGGGGTGTCGACCAGGACATCGCCTCCGTATCAGACTTTATTGCCCGCTATATCACCGATAACGACCGCTGGCAGTCTCCCAAATATCTGCTGGGTGAAAGTTACGGTGGCATCCGCAGTGGCGGGGTTGCCTATTACCTCATGCAAAAGTATGCCATCACCCTCAACGGCGTGATCCTGGTATCGCCTTACATGGATTTTTCCGCCGGTAACGCGGGTATCAAAATCGATCTGCCGCAGGTGAATTACTTCAGCACCTTCGCCGCGACCGCGTGGTACCACGAAGCCCTGGCGGAACGTCCTGACGATTTCCAGCAGTTCCTGCGCGATGCCGAAGCCTTCGCCGCCAACGAATACGCGCCCCTGTTGTACAAGGGCAACCGGGCGAGTGAGGAGGAACGCGCGCATGTTCTCGCTGGGATGGAGCGGTTTACCGGCATCAGCGCCGGGTACTGGGACAAGGCCAACCTGCGTGTCAACGAGGCGACCTTTGCCAAGGAGTTACTCCGTGAACGCGGTAAGGTGGTCGGCCGCATCGATTCACGCTACACGGGCGATTCCATCAACCACATCGCGGAGAGTTTCAGCTATGACCCGTATTTCCCGGCGGTGGGACCGGCGTTTATCGCGACCTTCAACGACTATTACCGGGAACAACTGGGTGTCAGGACCGACCGCAAGTACATCACCTCGGGTGACCTGTGGCGCAAGTGGGATGACCGGCACGAACAGCCCGGCACAGGGTTTTACGGAAAGCTTCCGGTTGCCAACACCGCGGTCGATTTGAACTATGCCATGATCCAGAACCCGAAAATGCGGGTGCTGGTACAGCAGGGTTACTTTGACCTCGCCTGCCCTTACGGCGCCACCCAGTACTTTCTTGACCACATGGATTTACCTGCAGAACTGAGCGCAAACATCACCACGGAATACTACCCGGCAGGTCACATGATGTATGTGCATCCCGATTCAATGAAGAAATTCAGCCGTACCCTCGCAGAGTTTATCCGCTAAATCTGCAGACCCGGTTCTGACACCGGGGCGGTGGTTCATTCCACCGCCCCTTTTTTACCCGTCCTGAGCGTTCCGGCGTGCGTGGCCTTGTCTTCGCCATAACGGCGGCGGATTTCATCAAGCGTCCTGTCCAGTGCCTTTTGTGCTGCCGAATCGTATTCGATACCCCGCACATCCGGTGACTCAAGCCCGCTGACACCAACGCCGAGCAACCTGACGGGGGTACCGGGGTGTTCCTGCAACCATTTTTCCAGCAATCCGCGCGCCTGTTTGAATACGAGTTGGGTGCTTGAAGTCGGCACCGCGAGGCTGCGGCTGCGTGTCACGGTGCGGAAACGCCTATCACGCACCTTGATCTGGATCGTGCGCGCCAATAAGCCGTGGGCGCGAAGCCGGCCGCTGACCGATTCGACCTGCCGTTGCAGTTCCGCGTAGAGTTCCGCCGGTTTTGTGAGGTCCTCATCGAAGGTTACCTCACGGCTTAAGGACTTGTCCTGGGTGGAGGCTATAACCTCGCGCTCATCCTCGCCCCTCGCCAATGCCTGAAAATGCCCCGTGCGATTGCCGAGCACCGGGCTGAGCACGACCGGGTCGGCCTTGCGCAATTGCCCGATCGTCAAAATACCCAGCCGCTGCAATTTTGGCAGGGTTTGTTTGCCGATACCCCAGACACTGCTGACCGGCATCGGATCGAGGAATGAACGCACACCATCGCGGGGCACATGAACGAAACCGCGTGGCTTGCCGGCATCCGACGCCAGCTTGGCCAGATACTTGTTGTGCGCCATGCCAACAGAGGCATGCAGCCCGGTGCGCGCCAGTATTTTCCCGCGCAAGGTCGCGCCGATCGTTTCAATGCTGCCGAACAGGACCAGGCTTGCCGAAACATCCAGGAACGCCTCGTCGAGGGACAGGCCTTCGACCTCGGGCGTTGACTCACGAAATATTTTGAAAACCTCGGCGGAAACCTCCCGGTAGCGGGACATCCTCACCGGCAACACCACCGCTTGTGGGCACAGTGCGCGGGCCCGTGACATCGGCATGGCTGAGAACACGCCGAATTTCCGCGCCTCGTAGCTGGCCGCAGCAACCACGCCACGGCCTCCCGTACCACCAACAATCACTGGCCGGTTTTTGTATTGCGGCTGGTCATTCTGCTCGACGGATGCGTAAAAGGCATCCATGTCAACGTGGATAATAGCCCGTTCACGGCGGGTGGTTGCATTTGAAGTTGCGGTCGGCGTCACAGTGCGTTCATTATATCGATATGAACCCGGACACCACACAACAGAATCATACTGCCGCCGTTCCCGTCGACGAGTTTCCCATCTTGCGACACGGTCTGTATGCCAACCACGCGGCCATTTCACCCTGGCCGCGCTGCGCGTCACGGGCGGTTGCGGAATTTGCGCTGGAGAATGCCGAAATTGGCGCGGAGAAATACGCTTACTGGCAATTGCGCGAATCAAAACTGAGGAAACGACTCGCCGGACTGATCAATGCCGTTTCCGCGGATGATATAGCGCTGCTTAAAAATACCACCGAGGGCATTTGTACCGTGGCCAACGGCATTGACTGGCAAAAGGGCGACAACCTGGTGCTGCCGGCCGCCGAGTTTCCATCAAACCGCCTGCCCTGGCTGGCCCTGCAACGCTATGGCGTGGAAGTCCGCGAGGTGGATATACGGGCCACGACTGAACCCGAAAAGGCCCTGCTCGAGCAGGTGGACAGCCATACGCGCCTGTTGTCGGTCAGTGCGGTGCAATGGACAGACGGTTTGCGTTTGCGTCTCGAGGTGCTCGGTCGGTTCTGTCAACAAAACAACGTGCTGTTCTTCGTCGATGCGATTCAGCACCTGGGCGCGCTGCAAATGGATGTAGAGGCCTGCGGTATCGACTTTCTTGCCGCAGATGGCCATAAATGGATGCTGGCGCCGGAAGGTATCGCGGTATTTTTCTGCCGTGAAAAACAGCGTGAGAAGCTACAGATCAGACAGCAGGGCTGGCACATGCTGGATGACCCTTACCAGTTTAACCGTGAGGACCGGCAACCGAGCAAGGCGGCCGTACGTTTTGAGGCAGGCAGCCCCAACAGCCTCGGTCAGGTCGCCATGTTTGCGTCCATTGGCCTGTTGCAGGACTTTGGTATGCCGCAAGTGGAGGCGCTTGTCACTGCAAATACGCGAATCCTCTCGACCGGACTGGCCGACATAGCCGGTGTCGAACTGGTGCGGCCGTTTGACCCGCAAAGGGTGTCGGGGATCGTAAGTTTCAGGCCGGCCCAACGGAACCTGCTGGAGATTCAGCAGGCATTGAAACAACAGGGCATGATCTGCACAGTGCGCGGAGGCGCATTACGTTTGTCTCCGCACTTCTACCAGGCGGGTAAACCCGTACTTGAAATGCTCGATCTCATCGAACATACTTTATCAATAAATTAGATTAAATATAGAGCATATCTAATTGATATTGCTACATTGTATGTGTGCGTTTTTCTGACTTAATCAATTGGGCGAGATGCGACTCTATGATCGTTCTGGCATGCGCCCCGTCGGAGGTATCGCCAAATTGAACACCGATTCCGGGGCGCCGGTTACCCTGCGCACCCGGCGGCGTCACCCATACCACCTTGCCCGGAATGGGCAGACGCTCTTCAAGCTCCATGATGGTCAATAACAAAAACACTTCGTCACCCAATGCATAACGCTTGGTGCTCTGGACAAACAAGCCGCCGCCCTGGATAAAGGGCATATAAGCGCTATACAGCGTCTGCCTGTCTTTGATTGATAGTGAAAGTATGCCTTGCTGTGCCATGCCCTATTCCTCTTATTGACTTGCTGTCTTCCGTGACCGAATCCTTGTCATTCAGGTAACCTGTTCCGCCCAGTTTATCAGCCAAACCTGCAAAAGTAAGTCTCCACGTACCGGTGTAGCCGCCAATTGCCGGTTGATGTCGGCCTGCCGTTGTAATTCCAACAGCGCTACATCACGCAACTTGGGGTTTGCAGGCAACCAGTTTAAAGGCTGACCCACCATGATAGATTTTATTACCTCGCCGGTACAAATGGAAAGCCACCGCCATAATTCGAGTGGATTCAATGTGCTCAGCTCACTGCTGACCACTGAAACGGAGCCCGGTCTGGACAACAGGTTGGCAAGGCCGGCCCTGACCTGCCCGAAGGCGTCCAGTTCAGGCGAGTCCAGATAGCTTGCCGCACGCAAGGGGCTGCCACCTGCCGCCTGGAGCGCATCTTTTACCAGGCTGGCTGGCTTACCGGAACTTTTTTCCAGCCATTCACTGACAACACGGGGGTCCGGTTGGGTGACGGTCAT